>JBJTTC010000071.1:0-36191 GCA_046079965.1 Sediminibacterium sp.
TTCAATTTGTGAATGCCCAGGACCTGAAGTCATTCGGATTGATCCCGGAATTATTGGGAAGACTACCGGTCATCACTCACCTGAACCCGCTCGACCAGGAAACATTGAGAAATATTCTCACCGAGCCAAAAAATTCACTGATCCGTCAGTTTCATCGGTTATTTGAAATGGAAGGCATTCAACTTGAAATTGACAACGAAGTTCTCGATTTCATGGTTAGCAAAGCCCTCGAATATAAATTAGGGGCGAGGGGCCTTCGCAGCATCTGTGAAAGCATTCTTACTGATGCTATGTTTGAGTTACCGGGAACTGCAGCCCGCCACCTCCACATCACTTTGCCCTATGCGCAGCAGATGTTCAGTAAGAGTAAGCTGAGTGCCCTCAAAGTAGCTTAAAATTTTTCCTACCCACATTGGGAATAACTTTCCCTGAGGCTTTCCCGACACTGCGGTAATATTGCTTCACTATTTATTTTGTTATGCAGGAATTAATCGACCGCCTCATGAAAGAAGCCGGCTTGAGCACTGAACAGGCAACTAAAGCCATTCAAACCATTGCCGGATTTGTAAAATCAAAATTCCCCATGCTGGAGGGGGCTGTGGACCAGATCTTCGCCGCCGGTAAACAAGACGAGGATCCCCTCTAGCCCATTTTTTGTTCTTATTGCAGTCCAATGATTTGCTTGTACAGCGAATCGTTGATGAATATAATTTTTCTAAGCTCTTCTATCTGCCGAAAAGCACCATGTTGCTTTCGATAGAGCATGATTACCTGTGCTACCTGGTATGATATTTTTAATCGGCCCATCAGTTGACGAAGGGTATATTGATTCAAGACTGCCGTGTCGATAACAGACAGCGTTATTCGACAAAAGGGCAACAATTGATGATAGACAGAATCAGATAATCCATACACTTTTCGAAGGTCATCAATGGACTGAAAGCCACCCTTCATTTCCCGAAAACGAACTATTCGTCTCGAAAGTACCGGTCCTATACCCGGCAATGTTGTAAAATCAGAAGAATCAGCTGTATTAATGTCAATGACCTTTGGTTGCTTGCCTTCCTTCCCCAAAACTTTTTCAGCGATGAGAGATTCCTTGTTGTTCACTTCTATACCCCGAATACTAACAAATGGAAGCAGTCGCTGCAAATCTTCCTTCCGGAGTCCCCAAATTTTTTCCAAATCTCTGGCTTGTCTGAACCGCCCTCCTTTTTCGACATACCTAACAATGGTTCGTGCAGTTCGCTGAGGTAGTCCCATCGACACCCAATCTTTTTCCAACAATTGATTGGGGTCGAATGGCCGGAGCTTTTGTGTGGGAGTAACGCTATTTTCCTGCTCAAAACCCTCGGTTGGGGAAGTGCCATTTGCAACAGATGCTGAACTATCCAACGGGATTTGTTGAATTGCCTTCCACCACTCTTTTTCTTCTTGGGCAGAAGGTTGCCATTCAAAAAGCCATTTGGGGACCACTAGAAATGATCCGACCAGAAGAGCAAAGACAGCAAGGGCCAACCTTTCCCGCTTACTGAATTCAAAAAAATTGTGCCAGTTGCCTTTCATAAAAAAGATATTACACTCACCGGAAAGTGAAACAAACAATGGAGCGGTCATCAACAGCAATCAAAGAGTCAATTGTAGTCCGTCATAAGCCAGATGAATTCCGGCAGGCAATTCTTCAGAAACAGAGGCATGGGTTCCCAGCTGGTGACTGATGTGCGTAAAAAACACTTCCGGTACACCTAATTTTGTTCCCATCTCAATCGCTTCAGACAATGTAAAATGTGAGAGGTGCTTTTCTTTTCTCAGGGCATTTAGGATGAGCAATTTTGAACCCCGAATCAGCTCCATCTGGCTCTCTTCAATCCGATTGGCATCGGTTATATAAGTTAGATCCCCCATTCGAAATCCGAGTACAGGCATGTGGTGGTGCCAAACTTCGATGGGTTGAACAGGAATATCGCCTACCATAAATGCCTTCTTCTCGATGGGTACGATTCGAATCTCCGGAATTCCCGGGTAGGTAAGGTCAGCAAAGGCGTAGTGATAATCTCTTCGCAATGCCTCTTCAGTAAGCGAATTGGCATAGAGGGGCATTGCTTTTTTTTGAAAATAATTGTAAGCACGAATATCATCCAATCCTGCCAAATGATCTTTGTGGGGATGGGTATAAAGAACTGCATCGAGTTCTCGTGTACCTGTACGCAACATTTGATACCGAAAATCGGGAGTAGTATCTATAACCAGGGTTGTTGTAGAGGACCGAACCAAAATGCTGCTTCGCAAACGGTTATCCCGTGGATCTTCAGATCGACATACTACACATTCACAGGCAATCATAGGAACACCAGCGCTGGTACCGGTGCCTAAAAAAGTGATCTGAAGGGATGGCTTAAACACCCGACAAAACTAAAACAAATGAAAATGATAGCGATAGGTATTTTCCTATATCAAGCAGCATGCCCTGCTTTGTTCAAGAGACTATCCAGCAGCTTTTGAGAATCAAGAGTGAGAAGGTCGTAATCAATAGGAATTTGGGCTATGATGTCTTGTAAAGTATTGATACGTCCCTCAGTTGACAGAAATTTATTGAGGACCACGATTTTTCGGGATTCAAGCAAACACCAGCCACTTTGAAAAGTGCCACGTTCATATCTGATGATATAACCTGATTGTGTTAAAATGGCTGTAAACTTATCTAATGTTGATTGGGTGTACTTCATTCAGCTGTTTTGCACATCAAAATTACTTCTGTATAGGAACTTGAACCTTTTGTTTTATCCACATATCTGAAAAGAATTCAAGGGACTCGAACCGCTATTCTACCCTGCTTTCCAAACGAATGACTGGAATGATCATTTCTTCAAGACTGATGCCCCCATGTTGAAAGGTGTTTTTATAATATTGAGCATATTGATGGAAATGATTGGGGTAACACAAATACGCATCCTCCCTGGCAAAAATATAAGTTGAATGAACTGCAGGTGCGGGTAATCCTGCTTCTTGAGGACGGGATATTGCCAATACTTCTTTTTCATTGTACTGAAGATTTCGACCATGTTTGTATCGCAGGTTCGTAGTTGTTTGACGATCTCCCACAACTTTCTGCGCATCTTTTACACGTACACTTCCATGATCGGTGGCCAGAATAAGTGTTACCGGTTTATCAGCCAGTTTTTTCAATGCCTGGTAAAGGGGGCTGTGTTCAAACCAACTTCTGGTAAGGCTACGGTAACTGGTTTCATCGTATGCCAATTCTTTCATGATTTCCATTTCGGTTCTGGCATGACTCATGGTATCAACAAAATTATAAATAACAACATTGAGGTCATTGCCTAACAAATTGTGCATCTGTCCGACAAGATGTTGTCCCTCCTGGTGCTGGGTAATTTTATGATAGCTTGTCCGCAGATGTTCTTTCTTCAATCGTTTTAACTGATCCTGAAGGAATTCTGTCTCATGTAAATTTTTTCCGCCCTCTTCTTCATCATTCTTCCAAAGTTCCGGAAAACGTTGCTGTATATCTACCGGCAGCAGGCCGGAAAAAATAGCATTGCGTGCATACTGGGTTGCGGT
Source organism: Sediminibacterium sp. (assembly GCA_046079965.1). GTDB lineage: Bacteria > Bacteroidota > Bacteroidia > Chitinophagales > Chitinophagaceae > Sediminibacterium. The sequence goes on from JBJTTC010000071.1 coordinate 3,580, forward strand.
CGGTAAAATTGAATAAAAAGTGTCTTCTTCTACCAATCGAAAAGTTTCAGCCAAAAGTGGCTCAATTGCTTTCCATTGGTCTAGCCGCAGGTTATCAATGAGTACAAAAAAAACAGGTTTCCCGGGAGTGATATGCGGTAGAACTTTAAGTGCAAAAAGGTGGTGACTCATGATGGGCGCCGATAAACTCCGGGGATTTAACCAGGCCATGTACTCGCGGCTGACAAAACGGGCAAATGCCCGATTGGCTTCCTGTTTTTGTGCAAAAAAAACATCGCGCATTTCCGGACTATCGCTTTTTTCCATCTCCATTTCCCAGAAGACCAATTTGCGATAAATTTCCATCCACTCCTGGTGTCCGGGATTTTGTTGTAATTCACTCAGGAGTCCGCTAAATTGCTGCTGGTACTGTGATGTTGTCTTTTCAGCTACGAGTCGGCGGTTATCAATGATTTTTTTGAGGCTAAGTAATACCTGCTGTGGATTGACGGGTTTGATGAGGTAATCGGCAATCTCACTGCCAATGGCCTCATCCATGAGTGACTCGGAATCGTTGCGTGTGATGAGAACTATGGGCAATAATTTGTTGATTTCTTTCATCTTCATCATAGTTTGTAACCCGGAGATTCCTGGCATTGATTCATCCATCAGTACAGCGTCAAAAAACTGCTGTTGTACCTGTTCAATGGCATCAAATCCATTGGATACGGGCATGACTTCATACCCTTTGTTTTGTAAAAAGATGATCTGTGACTGCAGGCTCTCAATTTCATCATCCACCCATAAAATTTTAATGGCTGCCATAAAACTTCTCCTACCTTGTTAATTCAGACCGGTAATCCTGCATAAAACTATTTCAATAATCATTTCCTTTTTCTTCTTTGTACTTTTGTATGGATAGAAATAGTTGATTTAACAATTCAAAAACAAAGGATGCCGGCAAAAAGAAAAATCATCAATGATCCCGTTTATGGGTTCATTACCATCACCCATCCTCTGGTATTCTTTATACTGGAACACCCCTATTATCAGCGGCTAAGAAGAATTCAACAGATGGCCATGGCTTCCATGGTGTATCCGGGAGCAGTCCATTCGAGGCTGCATCATTCACTAGGTGCCTACCACCTGATGGGCAATGCCATTTCTGAATTAAGGAGCAAGGGGATAGAGATTTCTGCCGAAGAGGAGTTGGCAGTAAAATGCGCCATCCTCCTCCACGACATCGGTCACGGTCCATTCTCACATGCATTGGAAGGAAGGCTTCTCACTCATGTTCATCACGAGGATATGTCACTGGCCATCATGCACCACCTCAACCGTGAATGTGGTGGACAACTTGATCTAGCCATTCGCATCTTCACAAATCAATATCATCTTCCCTTCCTTCACCAACTCATCAGCGGTCAGCTAGATATGGATAGGATGGACTACCTGAGCCGCGATAGTTTCTTCTCGGGGGTGAGTGAAGGCGTAATTGGTTATGATCGCATTTTGAAAATGCTGACTGTATGGAACGGACAGCTGATGGTGGAGGAAAAAGGAATTTATTCTGTTGAAAAATTTCTCATAGCCCGGCGCCAGATGTACTGGCAGGTTTATTTGCACAAAACCGTACTAGCAGCTGAAAAAATGCTGGTTAAAATACTGGAAAGAGTTAGGGCAATTTACGAATCGAAAGATAAAAATCTTGCCACCCTTACTGAGCTTGATTTCTTTCTGGCAAATCCAACTTCCGGCCTCAGCGAAGAAAATATCCAACGATTTTGTTCATTGGATGATCACGATGTATTGCATGCCGTAAAACGCTGGAGTCACCATCCCGATTCAATACTGTCGCTGCTATGCAAACAACTTCTTCGTAGGCAGCTTTTTAAATGTAAAATTCAAGCCACCCCCTTTAGCGAAGCATTTTTGGAAGAAAAAAAAGAAGAACTGCTTCTACATCATCCCTTGCGACCCGAAGATCTTCCCTATGTTTGTTTCACAGGAGAAGCTACGAATACCCTCTACCAGTTGAAAGATGAAAGGATTCAGGTCCTGTTCAAAGATGGTACCGTACAAGACATATCACTTATCGATAATGCGTTGATCCAGGAAAATCTTTCCACCCCAGTTAAAAAATTTTACATTTGTATGCTCTCCTAACGGAGTTCCGATGGCACATGGTTCTTTCCTGATTAAATTTTTCTTTCAATCCAACCAATAAAATCTTATGCAATTTTCTGCCGCACAGATTGCCTTGCTCGTGCAAGGTAAAGTGGAGGGTGACCCTCAGGTAATGGTGCATAGTTTCGGTAAGATTGAGGAAGCCAGGGCCGGACAACTTTCTTTTCTTGCCAACCCAAAATACGAGCAGTATCTATATAACACCGGAGCTTCTGTCATTTTATTGAGTGATCAGTTGCCCCTTCAACAAAAAGTAGAAGCAACGCTGATAAGAGTTCCCGATGCCTACAGTGCTTTTGCTACCTTGTTAGCCAAGTATCAGGAAATGACAACGGCTGCTTTGGAGGGAGTACAGCAACCCAGCTACATCAGTAGCAGTGCTCAATTGGGAACCGGAGTTTTTATTGGCGCCTTTGCACACATAGGTGATAATGTAAAATTGGGTAATCAGGTTAAAATATTCCCGGGTGTATGCATCGGCAACAATGTGGTAATTGGTAACCAGGTGATCATTCATCCGGGTGTAGTTATCTACCACGACTGCATCATCGGGAATCAGGTGACCATCCATTCCGGGACCGTGATAGGCAGCGACGGTTTCGGCTTTGCACCTCAGAGCGATGGTTCACTTAGCAAAGTGCCGCAAATAGGTAACGTAGTGATTGAAGATGGTGTTGAAATAGGAGCCAATACCACCATAGACCGCGCAACCATTGGCTCCACTAGAATTGGTAAAGGTGTGAAGCTCGATAACCTCATACAAATTGCGCACAATGTTGAAGTAGGCGAGAATACAGTTATTGCAGCCCAAACAGGCCTCAGTGGTAGTATTAAAGTTGGGAGACAGGTGATGATAGGTGGGCAGGTGGGTTCTGTAGGTCATATCCAAATAGCAGACAACACAAAAGTCGGGGCCAAAGCCGGTATCACTAAAAGTTTGAAAGTCCCCAACAAAACATACACCGGCTTTCCGGCAGTTGAATTCAGTACCGATATGCGCCAGCAAGCACACATCAAGCAATTACCCGAGTTACAAAAACGGGTGGCAGAGTTGGAAAAACAACTCAATGAATTCCTCAACAAGGGTACAAAACCCTGAGTTTGCCCCGAAATACCGCCTTTAATCGTACTTTTACCGGAAGTTTGAACTTATTTATGTCAGAAGGTGAGGATTTTAAGACACCACTGCATAATATGGAAGAAAGTTTTCATGTATGAACATTCAATTTAATCCTGACAAGCAACATACCTTGTCAAAACCCATTCACATCAGCGGTACCGGTTTGCATACCGGTATTTTGGTTGATATGACACTCAAACCGGCACATCCGGGGTTTGGCATCCAGTTCCAGCGTGTTGATTTACCTGGTCAACCCATCATAAAAGCAGATTGCGACCTGGTAACCGATACCAGCCGGGGAACTACCCTTCAGGTAGGTGAGGCCAAAGTAAGTACCGTGGAACACATCCTTGCCTCATTGGTTGGAATGGGAATTGACAATGCATTGATTCAATTAAACGGACCGGAAGTACCTATTATGGATGGTAGCTCCTCTCCTTTCATCGCGCAAATAGATGCCGCAGGTGTGGAAGAACAGGATGCTGCCAAGGCCTGGTATAGTCTTGATGAAAATATATTTCATTATGATGAGGAAAAGCGAGTGGAAATGGTTGCCCTTCCTGCACTCGACTACCAACTAACCACCTTGATTGATTTCAATAGTCCGGTTCTAGGCACGCAACATGCCGGATTAAAAACCATCAAGGATTTCAAAAACGAGATTGCCCCTTGCCGCACTTTTTGCTTCCTCCATGAACTGGAAATGTTATTGGAAAATGACCTCATCAAAGGTGGTGATATCAACAATGCCATCGTGGTAGTAGATAAGACCGTTTCTGATGCTGAAATGTCGCGGCTGGCAAAAATTTTCAAACGCGATAAAATCGAAGTAAAAAGTGAAGGATACCTAAACAACCTGGAACTCCGATTCCCCAACGAACCTGCCCGACACAAATTACTCGATGTAATCGGTGACCTCGCACTAATCGGATATCCCATCAAAGCCCGCATCATCGCTAACCGACCCGGACACAGCACCAATATTGAGTTTGCTAAAAAAATCAAGCACTACATCCGTAAAAACAAGCATGTGAAGAATGTGCCTGTTTACGATCCTTCTCTGCCGCCTGTGTACACATTGGACCAGATTGAAAAAACACTTCCACATCGCCATCCCTTCCTTTTTGTTGATAAAATTGTTGAGCTTAGCGATACACACATTGTCGGTATCAAAAATGTAACTTTCAACGAATGGTTCTTCCCCGGACATTTTCCCGGAAACCCCGTAATGCCCGGTGTACTTCAGATTGAAGCACTGGCACAAACAGGAGGTATCCTGTGCATCAATTCCATGCCCGAAGGTAAATATGACACCTACTTCCTGAAAATTGATAATTGCAAATTCAAACAAATGGTTCGCCCGGGAGACACCATGGTACTAAAACTGGAAATGACGGGCCCGATTCGAAGAGGCATCTGCGAAATGCGGGGGACTGTTTTTGTAGGGGGAAAGATTGCTACAGAAGCTGATTTGGTTGCACAAATCGTAAAACAAAACTGATTCAACGAACCTGATATTTCACCTAACTGCCGCGAATGACACATCCTTACACCTATATTGACCCCAATGCCTCGGTAGCACCGAATGTAAAAATCGATCCCTTTACGGTTATTCATGGGGACGTGAAAATAGGGGAAGGAACCTGGATCGGCAGTAATGTTACCATCATGGAAGGTGCCCGCATCGGAAAAAATTGTCGCATTTTTCCCGGAGCTGTATTGGGTGCGATTCCTCAAGACCTGAAATATAACGGTGAAAAAACCTACGCTGAAATCGGTGATAACACCACCATTCGCGAGTTTGTAACTGTCAATCGTGGTACTACTGACAGGGGAAAAACTGTCGTTGGCAGCAATTGTCTCATCATGGCATACAGCCACATAGCACACGATTGTATCATTGGTAATAATAGCATTCTTAGCAATAGCGTACAAGTTGCCGGCCACGTTACCATTGGTGACTGGGCTGTAGTAGGAGGTGTCAGTGCTGTTCACCAGTTCGTGCATATCGGACAACATGCTTTCGTGGCAGGAGGTAGTTTGGTGAGTAAAGATGTTCCACCCTATATCAAAGCGGTTCGGAATCCACTTAGCTATGGTGGCGTGAATAGCATTGGTTTGAAAAGAAGAGGATTCCCCTTGCAGCAAATCAATCACATCCTCGATGTTTATCGCACGATCTACAACAAAGGATTGAATACTTCTCAGGCTCTTGAATTCATAGAAGAAGAATTACCCGCTACCGATGAGCGCGATGAAATTGTAACCTTCATCAGAGAAAGCGGCAGAGGAATCATCAAACGCTATGTGAAAGGTGCCACTGATGATGAATAAATCTGCCAATCCTCCGGCATGACTTCCACCACCCAAACAACTTACCCAATGACTTCCTGCTCTGTTTCTTTGAATGGTGCGGGAAAGAAATTCAACCGGGAGTGGATTTTCCGTGAAATGAATTTTCATTTCGAAGCGGGAAAAAGCTACGCGATTACAGGTCCAAACGGAAGCGGTAAAAGCACCTTGCTTCAATGCATTGCCGGTTCATGTTTGCTCAGCGAGGGAAACTTAATTTTTATTGATGGAAAAAGAAACGCTATAAGTGAAGACCGGATCTATCAATTTATTTCATTTGCAGCTCCCTATCTTGAATTAATTGAAGAAATGACCCCGCTGGAATTTTTACGATTTCATCTCCGATTCAAACCCCTGTTGCCCGGAACCACGCTAGAGAATATTTTAGCATTGGCTCAGTTAGAAGCTGCCGCTAACAAACAAATTCGTTTTTTCAGCAGTGGCATGAAACAACGCCTAAAATTATTACAGGCATTTTATTCCGATGTTCCCGTAATCCTGCTCGACGAGCCCTGTACCAACCTAGATTGTACTGGTTTTGAATTTTACAAAGCACTGTGTGAGGGTCCGGGAAAAAACAGATTGACCATCATTGGCAGCAATGATCCCGAAGAAACCGAGCATTGTGTCGGACACATCCATCTTCCTGATTATCGATAAAAAATAGCACTTATCTTCTGCTGGCAATCAGCAAATTCAAATCTGTAAACTTTAAGTCAAACTGTTCACTGATGTAAAAATCCGTCAGCGCCCCGCGGAAAATATAAACCCCTTCCCACACATGCAACTGGTGCCAGATCATTTCTTCCAAGCCACCCTCATCACTGATCTCTAATAACAATGGCATAAGCACATTGCTGATTGCCTGGCTGGCAGTGCGGGCAAAACCACTGGGTATATTGGGAACACCATAATGTATCACCCCATGCTTGATGCAAATTGGATTTTCATAGCTTGTCAGTTCACTGGTTTCAAAACATCCTCCCCGATCAATAGCCACATCTATGATTATGCTGCCTTCCCGCATGGCAGCGACCATGTCTTCTGTTACTACCACCGGTGCCCGGCCTACCTCATTACTCAACGCACCAACCGCTACCTCGCAGGTCTTTAGTTGCTTTGCCAATATCTTGGGCTCCAATACACTGGTCCATATTCTTTGTCCCAAATTATTTTGTAATTGCTTGAGCCGGTACACATTGTTGTCGAAGACTTTGACAGAAGCGCCCAATGCCAATGCATTGCGGGTAGCGAATTCTCCAACGATGCCTGCCCCAATGATTACAACCTTGGTAGGAGGAATACCGCTGATGCCGCCTAACAAAACTCCCTTGCCTTGATTGAAACTGCTGAGGTATTGTCCGGCAATCAACATCACAGCACTGCCCGTAATCTCACTCATGCTGCGAACAATGGGATAGGTACCACTTTCATCCTTGAAATTCTCAAAACTTAGAGCGGTTATCCTTTTGTCCATCATCTGTGCAATCAACTCCTTCTTCAGTGCTGAAAAATGAACCGGTGATATAATGGTCTGGTTCAGCTGAATCAAAGGCATATCCTCTTCCACAGGAGGCGCACTCTTAACCAGGATAGGACAGCGAAAAACTTCCTCCCGATTGTACACAATGGTAGCCCCCGCTTCAGCATAGTCACTGTCAGAGAAGTGACTTGCTTCACCTGCATTGTGCTCAACACTTACCCGATTGCCATTCATCACCAATACACCAACCGCATCCGGGGTGAGTGCAATTCGATTTTCTTGAAACGCTGTTTCCTTGGGTATCCCAATGTGGAGCTTGGTACCTTGCGGCTTTACATCTAAAACCTCTTCCTGAGGCTCATATTGAAAAGTAACTTTGGTTGATGATTTGGAAGCCATGAAGTAATAATTAATTACAGAACGTATAAATATAACTTAAAAGCCGCACATAAACGCTGAAATGAATCCACTCCTGTGCATCACGAAGTACGCAGTTGCCTGGTAGTCGCATCAACCACCGTCAGATAAATATGAAAAGTATTCTCCGGCAAAAGATCTTCCGCCCGCTCCGGCCACTCTATCCAGCAGCGATCATCCCCCAATAACCGATCTTCCACCCCAGCCTGAATGGCTTCCTCCCTGTCGTGCAACCTGTACCAATCCATGTGGCACAATACTTCCCCATTGGGTAACCTGTACTCGTTGATGATAGAAAAGGTCGGACTCCCCGCAGGATTTTCAACACCCAATAATCGACACAATTGAATGACGAGCGTGGTTTTACCGGCACCCATATCGCCATGGATGGCCCATACCCTTCTGTCCTTTCCCTCTTCCAACAATTGCTCCGCCACCTGCTGCAACTGTTCAAAGTCAAATGCCTTTTCCATGCCCCAAAGATACAGGCTGCAGTCAGTTTTAACACACTCCATTCAAGAGAGAGCCGGACTGATTTTCGTAATTTTGTAGTCTGTTACAAACTTTTGTAGCAACATGCGTATATGGAGAAAGTGAATTGGAAAGTAGGTGGGATGAGTTGCACCAATTGTGCGCTGACCATTCAGGATTATTTGGAAAAAAAGGGATTGACCGAAGTGCGTGTGAACTTCATCGGTGGTGATGTAAGCTTTGACAACAACCAACACATTCCACAGGAGGAATTGGTACGTGGCATCAGGTCACTCGGCTATCAGGTATTAAATGGTCAGGAAAAGACAGAAAAAACTTCCCGCTTCCATCTGAATAATCATTTACACCGATTTTTATTCTGTGCCGTATTTACGCTGCCGCTCATGCTACACATGATTCCGGGACTGCACATCCACTGGCTGATGAACCCCATTGTTCAATGCCTGCTCACGTTGCCTGTGCTATTAGTGGGTATGAATTTTTTTGGAAAGAGTGCCTGGAATTCTCTAACGAAGGGAATTCCCAATATGAATGTACTCATTTCGCTAGGCGCATTGGCTGCCTTTGGGTATAGTCTCTATGGTACGCTCGCCAATAAAGGACCCGAATTTCAATTTTATGAAACCACTGCTACCATTCTTACCCTTGTTTTCCTAGGGTATTGGTTGGAAGATAAATCGGTTGAATCAACCCAGCGTGCTTTGAAAGAACTGACAAAGGAAGAGAAGATCATGGCCAACATGATTGCCTTCGATGACCAGCACCAGGAACATATTTTTTCGGTGGAAAGCAGTCAGCTAAAAACAGGTGATCTGCTGCTGATCAAATCGGGTGAGAAAATTCCTGCCGACGCAAAAATTCTTTGGGGAGAAGCCGGTATCGATGAATCGTTGATCAGCGGTGAAAGCTTGCCCGTTCAAAAGAAAATGAATGATTTGCTGATAGGAGGAAGTGTGGTAGTGAACGGCACCCTGAAAGCTTATGTAACTGCCACCGGAAATGCAACTGTTTTATCACAAATTTTGCGGTTGGTGAAAGACGCTCAGACGAATAAGCCCCCCATACAATTGCTCGCAGATAAGATCAGCGCACTCTTTGTACCACTCGTTATCATAATCGCCTTGATTACCTGGGCACTTAATTTCTGGTTGGCCGACCTGAGTTTCGGAAACGCCTTGCTCAGGGGCATAGCGGTATTGGTCATTTCATGTCCATGTGCCATGGGACTCGCCACGCCGGCTGCAGTAGCTGCGGGTTTGGGAAGAGCCGCCCGCAATGGCGTATTAGTGAAAAATGCTGCCAGCATGGAGCTATTCAGACACCTGCGCCAGATCGTATTCGATAAGACCGGAACCCTTACTACTGGTGGCTTTGTTATTCGTCAATTCGAAGCGAGGGAAGATGGGTTTCAACAACTGACAACCAACCAGGAAATTCCATCAGAAGAGGAAAGACAGCTGCTCCTGAAAAAATGGGCCTACTCACTGGAAAAGTATTCTAATCATCCGCTGGCACTGGCCATTACCCGCGAATGGAAAGGGAAAGATGAGCTGCGCTGGAATACCATCGAAGAAATGAAGGGTATCGGAGTAAAGGGTATCGATAAAAATGGTGATGAATACCTGGCAGGTTCCTATGAACTGGTGAGGGACCAGACCACCGATGATAGCCACAACATCTATATTACCAAAAATGGTATTTGGGTGGGTTGGATTGATCTGGCGGATGAAATCAGACCGGAAGCTCAGGGTGTAATTCAGCAATTGAAACAAGCAGGCTATACCACCATCTTACTCAGTGGTGACAGGAACTACAAGTGTCAACAAATGGCTGAACAACTCCGTATAGATTCCTGGTATGGCGAACAGAGTCCGGAACAAAAACTCAACCGCATTGCCAGTTTGAATGCTGCAGTACCCACAGCCATGGTGGGAGATGGCATCAATGATGCGCCGGCATTGGCGAAAGCCACCATTGGTATATCTGTTGGCAATGCTTCGCAGATTGCAATGCAGAGTGCGCACATCGTTTTGATGAACAAGGGACTAATCAATTTGCCGCTCGCACTGGGAATTGGAAAAGCCACCTATCAAACCATCCGGCAAAATCTTTTCTGGGCCTTTGCCTACAACATCATTGCCATTCCCATGGCTGCCATAGGAATGTTGAGTCCGGCCCTCAGTGCATTGGCCATGGGATTCAGTGATGTAGTATTGGGAATTAATTCCGTTCGTTTGCTCACCCGAAAAATTGTGTAAGTTACCGGTATCTATAGATGCCTGCTGCCATGAATACTCCTCAGACCCTGCTTACGCGTTTTTTTCATCACCAACATTTCAGGCCTTCGCAGCTGGCTATCATAGAATCTGTTGTTGCAGGCAAAGATACATTGGCACTCTTGCCTACGGGTGGTGGAAAATCTATTTGCTTTCAGATACCCGCACTTCTGCTCGAGGGTGTATGTATAGTGGTAAGTCCACTGATTGCACTGATGAATGATCAGGTTGCGCGTCTGCAGGAAAAGAAGATAGCAGCCGCAGCGCTGCACAGTGGCCTATCGCATGAAGAAATGGAAGAAATCTTACAAGAGGCAGAAGCCGGTGAGCTGAAATTTTTATATGTCTCCCCTGAAAGAATTACTACAGAACTTTTTTTGGATTATCTGCCGCAGATAAGCGTTTGCCTGCTGGCAGTGGATGAGGCACACTGTGTATCGCAATGGGGATATGATTTCCGGCCTGCTTATTTGCGCATCGCAGAATTAAGAAAATACCTTCCGGGGGTACCTGTGATTGCATTAACAGCATCCGCAACTCCCGCAGTGAGAGAAGATATTTTGCAACAGTTGAAGATGAAACAACCCGAACGTTTCATCAACTCTTTTTACAGAAGCAATCTACGATACAGGTGTAAAAAATCTGACGCGACCGATGTAACTCTGGTAGAGTTACTAAAACAAAGCAGTGGCAGTGCCATTGTCTATTGCAATAGTAGAAAGCAAACGCACCACATAGCCCAATGGTTACAGTTGCACCAGATCTCTGCTGCTCCTTATCATGCCGGCTTAACCCAGGAGCAAAGGAACCAGCACCAGGATGACTGGATTGAGGACCGTGTGCGGGTAATGGCAGCTACCAATGCTTTTGGCATGGGCATCGACAAACCCAATGTAAGATTGGTAGTACACCTGTCTGCCCCGGAATGTCTGGAACATTATTACCAGGAGGCAGGCAGGGCGGGAAGAGACGAACAGCCTGCCGATGCCATATTGATTGTTTTACCCAACCAGGTAAAACGTTTGCAGGAATTGGCAACCCAGAAATTTCCGGATGTGGAATCCATCAAAAAAATATATGGTGATCTCGCAGGTTTTTTTCAGTTGCCTGCGGGTACAGGCGAGGGACAGTTCTTTGATTTTGATCTGGCGCTCTTTTGCTCCCGCTTTCATCACCAGCCCATACAGGTGATGAATGTACTGGAGTTACTTGAAAAGGAAGGGCACCTCAGGTTCCAGTCATCTTCCTATAAACCCGCGCAACTTTTATTCACCATCGACCGAAACATATTGCGTTCCCTTGAAGAAATGTATCCGGAGTATGCGGATCTTTTACAAACCCTGCTCAGAACCTATCCCGGTATTCTCGATTACAAGGTAAACATATATGAAGAGCAGATTGCTCGCCTCAGTGGTATGCCATCGATAACCGTTAGGCAACAACTGAAAAAAGTAGCGGAGCTGGGACTAGTCAACTATCGGGCTGCCATTGATTCCCCGCAGATACAATATTTATTCAACCGCGCCCCGGCCGCTGATCTACACATCGATCTGGACAGGTACTTTGCCAGAAAAAAAGCATTTGCTGAAAGACTGCAGGCGATGATCAATTATATCAATAACGAGCAAACCTGCCGAAGTAAATTATTGCAGGTATATTTTGGCGAAACCAATGTGAAAGATTGCGGTGAGTGCGATGTATGTTCGAGTAGAAAGAAAAAACCGGCTGATAATGGATCGGCGCAAAGAGTGAAAAAGTTACAGTACTTGCTGCAAACCCCACAATCGGTTGAATCGCTGATGAGTCATTTCAGTGAAGAAGAAAAGTTACTGGCACTTGAAACCCTAGAACATTTATTACAGGAACAGCGAGTGATGCAGAACAGCAAAGGACTTTTGTATTATCGCTAAATTAGATCGAATAGAATCTGATTACATGTCCTCCTCTCTTTCCAACAGCAATATAGCTCCCTGTGGAACGATGAAATATTTTTCTCCCTCGTAAATAACTTCGGTGGCACCGCTTACCAGAAATATGGCGAGGTCACCTTCCCTTGCCTGTAATGGAACATATTTCACACTCTCCTCCTCCGATTTCCAGGGCTCGTCTTCTACGGGCATGGGGATGGCATAGCCCGGACCTGTCTTGATGATCTTTCCCTGCTGAACTTTTTCCTTTTCATAGACACCCGGTGGCAAGTAAAGGCCAGAGGAAGTTTTTTCATCCGGACTGGAGGGACGGATTAGCACCCGGTCACCTATCACAATGAGTTTCTTGAATTTGTTATCTGAAGTGAGCAACATAGGTCAATGATTGGAGCTGCAAAAATACGAGTTTCATGGTGAGTGATGGCCCGCCGGGGCGGGGGAAGGAGAATGCCGGCACAGCATGATTTTTGAGTTTTTAACAAAACATTGGAACGAGATGGAAGTATTTGGCATTGTTTTATCTTTATTTCACGTTAAATAAAAAGGATATGGAAGCAAAAAAGACCAAGATTCTGTTGTGCGAGGACGATCCCAACCTGGGAATGGTACTTAAAACCAATCTGGAACTGAATGATTTTGATGTTACCCTCGAAAGGGATGGCCGGTTAGGACTGGCAGCTTTTCAGCGGGAGCGTTATGATCTATGCCTCCTCGATGTGATGATGCCCAACATGGACGGATTCACTTTGGCCGAAGAGATCAGAAATGTTGACCCGGATATTCCGCTGTTCTTCCTCAGTGCCAAAACCATGAAAGAAGATATCATCCAGGGATATAACCTGGGTGCGGATGATTATATCACCAAGCCCTTTGACTTCGAAGTACTCATGCTGAAGATCAAAGCCATTTTGAAAAGAAATGAAGAGCAAAACCGCGTGAGTGAGAATGTTGAATTCGATATGGGTAAGTTTCATTTCAACCCGAAGCTTCGGGAACTGAAACACGATAGTCACACCCAAACACTGTCACCCAAAGAAAATGATTTGCTGAAAATGCTGGCAGAACACAAGAATGATTTGTTGCCCCGCGAGAAAGCATTGAAAAAAATCTGGGGCAGTGATACCTACTTCAACGGACGCAGCATGGATGTGTACATTGCGAAACTGCGCAAGTACCTGAAAGAGGATCCCAACATTGAGATCGTGAACATCCATGGTAATGGATTCCGCCTGGTAGCTCCTTAGTAATTATCAACTGAAAAGATCGGCCTGTAACCCGCCGGGTTGTTGCCTGCCAATATGTGCATAGGCCTTGGCTGTGGCTTCCCTTCCTCTTGGGGTGCGTTGGAGGAAGCCTTCCTGAATTAAAAAGGGTTCATACACTTCTTCAATCGTACCCGATTCTTCACCAACCGCCGTAGCGATGGTAGTAATACCGACGGGCCCACCTTTGAATTTATCGATGATAACGGTGAGAATGCGGTTGTCCATTTCATCGAGTCCGTGTTCATCTACATTCAATGCCTTCAATGCATGGCGGGTGATGCCCAGGTCGATGGTACCATCGTTCAGTACCTGTGCAAAATCGCGTACCCGACGCAACAGACTATTGGCGATGCGGGGCGTACCTCTGCTTCTACCGGCAATTTCAGCAGCAGCTTCAGGAGAGATACGCACTTGCAGGATGTCTGCACTGCGGTGAATGATTTTCTGCAAGACCGGTGCCGGGTAATATTCCAGTCTTGATTTGATGCCAAAACGGGACAGCAAGGGAGCGGTTAACAATCCGCTGCGGGTGGTTGCCCCAACCAGGGTAAACGGATTTAGGTTGATTTGAATGCTGCGGGCATTGGGTCCGGAGTCAATCATGATGTCGATGCGGAAGTCTTCCATGGCAGCATAGAGATATTCTTCTACCACCGTGCTCAAGCGATGTATTTCATCGATGAACAGTACATCATTGGGTTGCAGGTTGGTGAGCAAGCCTGCCAGATCACCCGGTTTTTCGATAACGGGACCGGAGGTCTCCCGGATGTTGACACCCAGTTCATTGGCGACGATACGACTCAATGTTGTTTTTCCGAGACCGGGAGGCCCATGAAATAAGATATGGTCAAGTGCTTCTCCCCGAAGTTTAGCCGCTTTGATGAAAATGATTAGGTTTTCAATGAGCTGTGGCTGTCCTGAAAAATCATCGAGTTCCCGCGGGCGAATGGCATTTTCAAATTCCTGATCTGCGGGGTTCAGTGAAGCGCCGGGTGTATGGAGAAGGTCAGACATTGATTCAAAACTACTAAATCCGTTTCAACTATCTTTGGTAAAATAACAGGAAGATGAATAAAGTAGCGCTGATTGCGGGTTCCAGCGGATTTACGGGCGGTTTTTTATTGAAGATATTGTTGGAAGCACCGGAGTACCGCGAAGTGATTGCGTATGTAAGAAAGCGTACAGGACTAGAGCATCCAAGGTTGAGAGAGGTAGTAGTGGATTGGGAAAAATTAGATGCACCGGTGCCGGCGGATGATGTGTTTTGTTGTTTGGGAACTACCATCAAAAAAGCCGGTTCGCAGGAAGCATTCAGACGTGTAGATTATGATTATCCCCTGCATTTGGCGGAACTGCAATTGCAGGGCGGGTCGCAGCAATTTTTATTGGTATCAGCCATTGGTGCAGATGCAAGTTCAAGTATATTCTACAGCCGGGTGAAGGGGGAGTTGGAAGATGCACTTAAAAAACTTGGGTACAAAAGTTTACATATTTTTCAACCATCTTTTATTGCCGGGCCTCGGCAGGAAAAACGGGTTGGGGAGCGCATTGGACTAGCCATCTTTTCTTTCATTTCTCCGCTCTTTGTCGGACCGCTGAAAAAGTATGCACCTATTCCTGCAGAACACATTGCCCGTGCGATGTATCGCTCGGCACAGAAAAATATTCCGGGATGCACTGTATATGATTCTGCGGAAACGGATGCTTTGGGAAGATGAGTGAATTATATTCCTCGCCTAGTCTCCTTACCTACCTGTCAGTAGGTGTGTGCCAGAGGCGCAAGACTATTCTTTAGATTGAACAAATTCTTATGAAAAAAATCACCACCCCAACATCAACATGGGGTCGGGACAATTATTGAGATATCGATCTCGCTCGCTCAACTTACAGACACCGGGATAATCACCCATATATCCCCCCATATCCACTATACATTGAAAATGCAGGTGCGGTGGCCAACCACCATTCTCAGCTGGAATACCCAATGCACCAATCTTCCTGCCGCCAGCAATCCTCTCGCCCACTTCTATCTGCTGCACACTATCCCAACTGAGGTGTCCATATAAAGTATGAAACTCTTGACCACCATACTGATGCTTTACAATAATCACTGCACCATAATTACCTAACTCACTGTGTATCGCCTTGCTGTGAACAACCCCTTCATAAACTGCCTGTACTGGTGTTCCCGCCACACCCCAAACATCAATACCCAGGTGCAACCGTCTGGGCTCTTCCTGTTCACCCTCCTTTCCAAAAACAGCACTGCGAGCATATATATCGCGCAACTCATCATATCCTCCCCAACAAAAATCAGCACTAAGGGCTTCCCGCTTTTGATCAATGAACCGGCAAAAAACATCCGTATCACCATACACTTCCTCCGTCAGCTCTTTGCATTCTACAGATAAGTCCCAGCGCACCAAACTTGTAAGCCCTTTCTCCAAGGGTATCACCGATGAACAATTCATCGCCGGAGGCAATATGACACTCCTATTATCCATTCAGGTAAATTTGAAACAAATCAAACAACGAGGTTGATCATGCGGCCTTTGACAAAAATAAATTTCTTCAGAGGCTTGCCTTCCATCCACTTCTGTATCACCTCTTGCTGCAATACTATTTCCTTGACCTCTTCTTCAGTTGCATCAAGACTGATCAATAAATTGGCGCGCACCTTCCCATTGATACTAATAGGATATTCCTTGGCAGACTCCTGCACATACTTTGCTTCGAAAACCGGATAGGACGCATCGAGTATTGAACCCTTTTGTCCGAGCCGGCTCCACAATTCTTCACTGATGTGCGGTGCATACGGCGTTAATAAAATCAGGAAGGGCTCCAGTATTGCTTTCTTATGACACTGCAAATCATTTAACTCATTCACAGCAATCATGAAAGTGCTGACAGCCGTATTAAAACTGAAACGCTCCGTATCATCGGCAATCTTCTTGATGGCCTTGTGTAAGACCTTCCATTCTGCCGCATTCGGCTCCGCATCTTCCACCATCCACCCCTTCTGCTCATCATCAAACAAGCGCCACAATTTCTTCAGAAACCGATGAACCCCTTCAATGCCCTTGGTATCCCAGGGCTTACTCTGATCAACCGGTCCCAAAAACATTTCGTACATGCGGAATGTATCTGCCCCGTACTTATCTACCAACTGGTCAGGATTGACAGTGTTGAATTTTGATTTGGACATCTTCTCTACTTCCGCACCACAAATGTATTTTCCCTGCTCTAACAACCAGATTGAATGCGCATATTCCCCATTGCGCCATTGAACAATGCGGCTAAGGTCGAGTTCCAGTCCATCTACTATATTCACATCCACATGGATGGCCTGAAAGATCAACCCATCAGTCAAATTCATTTGCGCTTCACTCACCAAACCCAGGCGAACTGCAGCAACTTCCTTCAATAGATCCTGTACACTAATATTGCCTGCTTCATATCCTTGTTTCCATCCTGCGGAGACCATCACATCGCTACTGAAATGATCATCTTTTTTATCGCCCCTTGTCAACAGCAAGCGATACATAAATCGGCTGCTGCCCTGAATCATGCCCTGGTTCAGTAATTTCCGGAAAGGCTCTTGGAATCCAATGTAACCGAGATCGAACAAAACTTTGGTCCAGAACCTGCTGTATAATAAATGCCCTACCGCATGTTCGGTTCCGCCAATATAGAGATCGACCTGGTTCCAGTAATCACTGGCAGACCTGCTGCAAAATTCTTGTGTATTGTGCGGATCCATGTAGCGCAGGAAATACCAACTACTGCCGGCATATCCGGGCATGGTATTCGTCTCCAGTCCCTTTCCTACCCATTCGGGCAAATTGGCAAGCGGCCCCTCTCCTTCCGGACCCGGCTCATATTTTTCCACTTCCGGCAGTAACAGCGGAAGCTCCTCTTCCGACAATGGTCGCGCAATGCCATTGTCCCATCGAATGGGGAATGGCTCGCCCCAGTAACGCTGGCGACTGAATGATGCATCCCGCATTTTATAGTACACCTTGCGTCTTCCGATGCCCAACTCTTCTATTCTTTGCGTCATAACAGCCATGGCTTCCCGCATCACCATGCCATTGAGAAAATCACTGTTCTCTAACAAGGCATCTTTAGTTGGATTGGCAATAGCACCATCATAAGCCGCTCCGATGATATTGGTAATGGGAATAGTAAAATGCTGTGCAAAGCGATGGTCGCGGTCATCCCCGCAAGGAACACCCATGATGGCGCCGGTGCCATATCCCATCAACACATATTCTGCGATCCATACCGGAATTTTTTTTCCAGTAAAAGGATGTAAGGCATAGCCACCTGTGAAACAACCGCTGATTTTTTTCTCAGCCTGCCGTTCACGATCGCTGCGGCTCTTAACATAAGTAAGATAGTCATCTACCGATGCTCTGCATTCTGTTGAAGTGAGGGCATCAATGATCGGATGTTCTGGAGCCACCACCATAAAGTCAACACCAAAAATAGTATCCGGGCGGGTTGTATAAACAGTAAGTGTTTCTGCAAGTTGCTTGTCTCCATTTACCAACGAGAAACTTATTTCTGCACCAAACGATTTACCGATCCAGTTGGTTTGCATCTCGCGCATGGCTTCACTGAAATCAATGGTGTCAAGTCCTTCGAGTAATCGATCAGCATATTCTGTAATACGAAGGTACCACTGGCGCAAGGTCTTCTTCACTACCGGATGTCCGCCACGTTCACTCACTCCATTCACCACTTCATCATTGGCAAGTACGGTTCCAAGGGCTTCACACCAGTTCACTTCCCCCCAGCCGCAAAAAGCCAGCCGGTAATCCATTAAAATATCTTCCTGCTGCTTTTCCGAGTAATTGTTCCACTCAGCAGCACTGAAACGACAATTGTCATTGGCGGGACAAACATGATTAATATTACCCTGTGTAGCAAATGCCTGCTTCAGCAGCTCAATGGATTCCGCCTTGCCAATATTTCGGTTATAAAAACTTCCAAAGAGTTGTAAAAAAATCCATTGGGTAAACCGATAATAAGAAGGGTCGCAGGTTCTCACTTCCCGTTCCCAGTCATAACAAAATCCGATGTTATCGAGTTGTGCCCGGAAAGTGGTGATATTTTGGGCTGTACTTTTGGCAGGATGGATGCCATGTTCGAGGGCATATTGTTCTGCCGGAAGTCCGAAAGCATCATACCCCATGGGATGCAATACATTGAAGCCCTGCAAACGTTTGTAGCGGCTGAAAATGTCGGAAGCAATGTACCCCAATGGATGCCCCACGTGAAGTCCCGCCCCGCTGGGATAGGGGAACATATCCAATACATAATATTTAGGACGCGTACTGGAATTACTCACCCGATAGGCACCGGTTGCTTTCCAATGGTCTTGCCATTTCCTCTCAATGGATCTGAACTGATATTCCATAATGCGATTCTTCTACCGGCTTCGCCATCGTTGTAGGGGTTGATTCAACCCTGCGGCTTTTTACTGTTTTGCGCTGAATTTAGGAGGGTCGCAAAAACTAACATTTTATTAACCGGCTCCGGCGTAAATTACAGTACCCTCAGCACCTTTGGGGTGGAAGCAAATGTACGTCTTTCGAACACAAAATGTACATTTGCAACTCGAATAAACCGATTTGTTCGGGATTGAAATTGTAGAACCGCAACGAACTTGTATATGCCTGCATCCGGATCATCCTCCTTAAAAAGAAGTAAGCCCAATTTTATCTATTCCATTATCGGGGTGGCTCTGGTTTTGCTAATCATGGGTATCATGGGCTGGTTTTTTCTCAACATCCAGTCGGTAGGTAATGCATTCAAGGAAGACATTCGAATCAGCGCCTACCTGCGAACGCTGAACAAGGATACCATCGGACAAATTCAGGCGTTCATCAGTAACCAGCCGTATTCTAAAAATGTTACCTATGTGGACAAAGAATCAGCAAAAAAAATCTGGAACCGAGAGAACAATGAGGACTGGGCAAAAATTTTGGATGTCAATCCTCTGCCAGAGAGCATTGACTTCTATGCCAAGGCCGACTATGTGAATGCAGATAGTCTGTCAACCATCTCTGCTCAATTAATGCAACAATATGGCGACCAGATTACAGATGTTCAATATCCTCAAAATCTGGTATCGAATCTAAATGAACGAGCATCGAAGATTGGACTCATTTTTTTGGTCATCGCAGTGTTGCTCTGTGTGATTGTTATTTTTAGTATTGACAATACCATTCGGCTCGCTATGTTCAGCAATCGTTTCATCATAAAGACAATGCAAATGGTGGGTGCTACCAGGGGTTTTATTGCCCGCCCGTTGAATATCCGAGCCCTTATCAATGGTCTCATCAGTTCTGGTATTGCCATTCTTTTGTTATTGGTAATCATCGGCTGGGCTGAAAGCCGTGTGCCCGAACTGAAAGCCATACGCAACATAGAACTCAACCTCCTGCTTTTTGGCGGACTTACCCTTTTAGGTGTAGGGATATCTGTTTACAGTACCCATCGCAGCGTATTAAAATATTTGAAAATGAAACTCGACGATCTGTACTAAATCGTTGGGGAATATTTACTTTTGTACCCATTGTAAAACCTGATACATGAGCAACCTTAAAACAAACGAACAGCCTGCCCCTCTTTTCTCGAAAGAAAATTACACTTGGATGATCATTGGTGGCGTGGTGATTGCTGCCGGTATGTTCCTCATGGCAGGGGGGAAAAATCCGGATCCTACCCAATTCGACTCTAATCTGGTGTACAGCAAAACCCGCATTACTGTAGCGCCAATCATGATCATTGCTGGTATCTTGATAGAAATATATGCAATCTTCAAAAGACCAAAACAGGCATAAGGCCCGAAAAAATATGCTCAGGCGGTGAATTCACCGCTTTTTTTATGTCCAATCATTGACGCCTTTTTTCTTGTACCAAACCTTCTTAACTTTCGCATCTAAAATGTTACTATGAATTTATTTGAATGCATCCTAATAGCCATTGTGGAAGGAGTGACAGAATTTTTACCCATATCTTCAACCGGACACATGATCATTGTAAGCAGACTCATGGGCATTGAATCGGATGAGTTCACCAAATTATTTGAAATCTGTATCCAATTGGGTGCGATTCTCTCTGTTATTGTATTGTATCGCAATAAGTTTTTTCCGTTGAATCGTTGGAGTTTTTATCTCAAGTTATTGATCGGTGTAATCCCTGCACTGGTGCTGGGATTCTTATTCTCCAAGCACATAGACGCTTTGTTGGAAAGTCCATTAACCGTTTCCATTACTATGTTATTGGGAGGGATTTTTTTGTTGTTCATCGATCGATTTTTCAAAAGTACCCATCCCATTACGCAGGAAAAGGACATTAGTTATCGGAGGGCATTCATGACCGGCATCTGGCAGTGTCTGGCGATGGTTCCCGGTACCAGTCGCAGTGCAGCCAGCATCATTGGTGGCATGCAGCAACAAATGACCCGACAACTAGCGGCAGAATTTTCATTTTTCTTGGCCGTACCAACCATGGCCGCTGCAACGGGATATAAATTATTAAAGGCCTGGAAAGAAAATCCTTCTTTGCTCACTCAGGGAAACAACCTTCAGTTGCTTTTGCTAGGTAACCTGGTGGCCTTTGTTGTAGCTATGTTGGCCATCCGTTTTTTTATTGGTTTTTTGCAAAGAGCGGGCTTTCGTCTTTTCGGCTGGTATCGTGTAATGGTCGGCACTTTGCTACTCGTACTGATTTTATTTCACTATATTTAAAAGGCAGAACCCCGGTTGGTGATGGCACTGGTCATTCACCCTTACATGCCGTTGTTCCTGCCCTGTGTAAATGAAAACTCAGTAAATGGAAACAGCATCCAAGAAAGTGATCAATGGTTGGGCAATGTATGATTGGGCCAACAGTGTTTACAACCTGGTCATTACCTCTACCATCTTTCCCGCTTATTATGAAGCCATCACCGGTGATGGTGATAACAACACACCTGTAGATACTGTTCGTCTTTTCGGTAGGGAGTATGTCAACACTTCACTTTACAATTATACACTAGCCATTGCTTTCATCATTGTAGCACTGCTCTCGCCCATACTTTCTTCCATAGCCGACTCAAGAGGTAATAAAAGACAGTTTCTGAGATTTTTTTGTTTGATGGGAAGCCTGGGTTGCTGCTCTCTCTATTTTTACGATGCATCAAACCTTGTTTATGGTTTAGCGGCTGTAATCATTGCCTGTGTTGGCTTCTGGAGCAGTTTCGTTTTTTATAATTCCTATCTCCCCGATATAGCTGCCCCTGAGGACAGGGACAGAATAAGTGCCCGAGGATTCATGATGGGGTATATTGGCAGTGTGTTGTTACAAATCATCTGCTTTATTCTTGTTTTACAAGGCGATGCATTCGGCATCAGCACCGGCAAGGGCTCTCAGATCTCATTTTTGCTGGTAGGCATCTGGTGGTGGGGATTCGGACAAATGGCCATCAACCGATTACCCAAGGGCAAACCCCTGGTAGATATAAAACATACGAGCGTATTCACAGGAGGTTTTAAAGAATTGAAAAAAGTTTGGCACCAACTCAAGGAATTACCTGTATTAAAAAAATTCTTATTGTCCTTTTTCTTTTACAATATGGGCGTTCAGACCGTAATGCTGGCAGCAACGCTATATGGAAAAAGCGAGCTGAACATACCCACGACCAATTTGATCATTGCAATCCTTATCATTCAATTGGTAGCTATTCCGGGGGCATGGATCATTGCAAGGATTTCAAAAAAGATAGGCAACCTGCACACATTGATGCTTACAGTAGCTTTTTGGATATTTCTTTGTTACCTGGGCTATCTGGTACCCAAAAATGGTATCATCGAATTTTATATACTGGCTTGCCTTGTTGGTTTTGTGATGGGTGGCATACAATCACTTAGCAGAAGCACTTACTCTAAACTGATGCCCGAGACAAAAGACACTACTTCTTTCTTTAGTTTTTACGACGTAACGGAAAAAATTGCCATCATCATTGGTATGTTCAGTTTTGGATACATCAATGAACAAACAGGTTCACAAAGAAATTCTGTTTTAATTTTAATGAGCTTTTTCATTATCGGATTGTCACTTCTGCTGATTACACGCCGTGCTGAAAAAGCTGCTTTGAAACAATAAATTGTATGAAAATTCTCAGCATTGAAACCGGTAACTTCAAACTGGATGGTGGTGCCATGTTTGGTGTCGTTCCTAAATCTATGTGGCAAACGCTTAACCCTGCCGATGAAAATAATATGTGCAGTTGGGCACTTCGCTGTTTGTTAATTGTAGAAGGTGATAGAAAAATTTTGATTGATACCGGCATGGGCAATAAACAGGATGCTAAATTTTTTTCTCACTATTATTTACATGGGAACGACACACTCCGTGCTTCGCTGGCTGCGCATGGTTTTGCACCGGAAGACATCACTGACGTGCTGTTAACTCACTTACATTTTGATCATTGTGGGGGTGCCATCCTACGAAAAGAAGACCGCCTGGTCACTGCTTTTCCCAACGCTACTTACTGGAGCAATCCGTTGCATTGGGATTGGGCTGTACATCCCAATGAAAGAGAAAAAGCTTCATTTTTAAAAGAGAATATTTTGCCAATACAAGATTCAGGACAACTTCAATTCGTAGAGGTACCGGAGCCCAACATGAACCCAACTGAACGGCTGGCAGAAGTACCTTTTACAAAAAATATTTCACTGCGCATGGTTAACGGACACACACGCGCCATGATGCTGCCTCAAATTAATTATAGAGGTAAAACCTTAGTTTACATGGCAGACCTGCTTCCCTCGACACACCACATCGGTCTCCCCTACATCATGGGATATGATCTGTTCCCCTATACAACCTTACAAGAGAAGAAAGTTTTTCTTAGGGAAGCATTGGATAATAATTACTGGCTCTTTTTTGAACATGATATACAAACCATTTGCTGTAATTTACAATCTACTGATAAGGGTATAAGAAAAAAACAACAGGGTACACTCAGCGACTGGTTACAAGAGGGCAGCTAATCTCTCAGTTGAATCAATGAGCTAAGCGGGTAGCGTAGATTGCTGTACCCCATCATATCTGCTTTGATGCTTCCGACAACAATCGGACTTTCCACCCGCAGGGGAACATGGTTGTTGTCATCACTCACCCAAACAGTCATTTTCTCTCCCCCCTCGAATAAGGTACCCTTGACCAGTAAGGGTTTGAATTTGATGGCATTGAAAGTTCCATACCTTGTTTTGATAACTTCTTTTCCCAGGTATTTGATATATAAATTAAATACTTCATTGTCAAGAAACATCGAAAAAGGAATTTTATCCCCGGGCTGGTACTTATTGAAATTGATGTTGCGTGCATAGTAAATGGTACTCAACACGTCCTGAATACAATTTGGAATGGGATAGGTTTTCTCTGTAGTATTTGCTGTATGTGTTTGTTGATTGAAAGTGATGAATTCATATTTTTTAAAGCTTCCCTCTTCAATATCGCGAATGAACTGAAGCGGTTGTAAGTTGGCGGTATCAACTACAGACTCATATCGATCGCGCACTTTAAAAATCCAGTCATAGCCCGAGTTGCTGGTTCCGGTACCCACAAATTGGTAAGCAGGTCGCTGCTGGTAGTTGATGGATTTTACCGAAAAACTTGCATTGCCGGCATGTACATAAATACCTATCACTGTATAATAAACATGAAAATTCACCTGTTCTCCGTCTTTAAATGCAAAGTTTTTTATACCTCCGCAGAATTCATCCTGTGAAGAGGTGAAGGAGTTTGCACAAAAAAAGAAGAAGAATAAAATTACTTTCTTCATAAACCCTTACGAGGATTGCTTTGAAAAGATTCTAACACCCAATATCATCAAACTTCCTGCCAAAGCAGGGAAGATTAGGTTGATGAGCCAGATACCTGCAGCTGTAGCAACTATTCCTGCATAATTGGCACTAACAATGCCTAATAACCAGATACTTATCTGTCCCCTGAAACCCAATTCTGCCAGTGCGATGGAGGGTATCAAAGCGAGTACCATCAACATCAGAGAAACCAATGCCGCACCGGTTGTCCAGCTGACTTCTACTCCGAACATTTTTAACAACAATAGATATTGAGATGTATAGATAATATATCTGACCATGGAAAGCAGTAAAATAGTTGTTAAAGTCTTTGGAAGCAGGGTAGTTAATTTCTGTAAAAAGAAAGCATACTTTCGGAAAATGCGAAAAGTCATGGACCAGTTGACCATTCCTGAAGGGTAGAAATACAGTAACGCCAACAATAAGATGATACCCAGGGTCAGTCCCGTTAAAATTTTCATCCAACTTACTGATAGTACCCCGGAGAATATGGCCAGTTGGGGTTGAAAAAACTGCAAATAAAGCAGTGCCAGCCAACCTGCCGAAACGGTCACCAGCAATTGAGCCAACCCGCCCATAACAGATAGTATGGCGCCGCGAATTCTGTTCCCATCCGATAAGAAGAGAGCTCTGCCGGCAGATTCGCCCAGTCGGTTGATGGTTGAAAAAGCAAGCGCCTGTCCGGTAAAAACCGCCCGCACTGCTCTGGGAAAAGATATCGATTCCAGGCAATTCATCAGCACCTTCCATTTAAATGATTCGATGCCCCAATTGATCAGCATCAGCAAAATCACCAGGAACCATGTAAATGAGTTTTGCATGGAAAATGCCTGCACAATCATTTCCTTAGCAGCAGCCAGGTTGGGTTGATCACGGATTTGCTGAATGATGGCATAAACCATCCAACCAAACAATATGGGGCCAGCCCACTGATTGATCATCTTTCTGGTACCGGGAGGAATAGACAACATAATTACTGCAAAGAACGAGCATTCAGTCCATACCAAAAAGCCGAGCGGGGAGATACAAAGACAATAAAAAGCATGTATTTTCATGCCAGAATGAAACAGCAATCTGTGATATTGGGTATTGATCCCGGTAGTTTATTGATGGGCTATGCCTTACTAAGGGCAGACAAACAGCAACCGCATGTTTTGCTGATGGATGTGTTGAAGTTATCTCATGAAAAAGACATTTATGCTCGGTTGCACCTGATTCATGAAAAAGTCAGTGAACTCATACGCTTGTATAGACCTTCCTCCTTTGCCATTGAAGCCCCCTTCTTTGGAAAAAATGTTCAAAGCATGCTGAAGCTAGGTAGGGCACAGGGTGTAGCCATTGCCGCTGCCATGCAGGCAGGAATTGGGGTAACCGAATATTCACCAAAAAAAGTAAAACAGTCAATTACCGGTAATGGAAATGCCAGTAAGGAACAAGTTTGGCGCATGCTTAAAATAATTTTACAAATAGATGAACAACCTCGTTATTTCGATGCATCTGATGCCTTGTCCGTTGCACTTTGTCATCATTTCAACAACGGGTCGATAGAACAAGTTGCTAAAAAAAAGAAGGTATCTAACTGGGAGGAATTTGCCCGACAAAATTCGGGGAGAGTTATAAAAAAATAATTCAACAGGTTATTGCTCCAAAGCAGCTAAAATTTTTTGCTGTACTTCCTTCAACAATTCAGGGGTAACATTCGGTTTGTTGCGGCTAAAATTCATATCGGCAGAACTATTCACGGGAAGCAAATGCAAGTGGGCATGAGGAACATCCAATCCCAAAACCATCATACCACAACGATTGCACGGAAATGCTTTTTCGATGGCACGTGCAATCGGTTGAGCAAAAATGAGAATGGAGGAAAGATCACTTGCATCCAGATCAAAGAACTTATCTGTCTCCATCTTTGGTACCACCAACACATGCCCTTCCACTTGTGGAAAGATATCGAGAAAGGCAATGAAATGGTCATTCTCCGCTATGCGATAACAGGGAATGATGCCGGCTATGATTTTGGAAAAAATAGTCATAAAAGTTATTCACCAGAAAAAATTAAATTGAAATTTCATCAATCCTGAATTTCAGTACTCCGGTAGGCACTTGAATTTCGGCAACCTCACCGCGGGTCTTTCCCATCAAACCCTTTCCAATGGGAGACCCTGCGGAAATCTTACCTTGTTTGAGGTCAGCTTCTTTCTCTCCCACAATTTGATAAGTGAGTACTTTGTTCGTTGTCAGATTGGTAATGGTTACTTTCGTCAGGATGGTAACCTTACTGGTATCAATCGTACTGGTATCTACAATCTTGGCATTGGCAATCATGCCTTCTAATTGTTTGATCTTGGCTTCTAAGATTCCTTGCGCTTCCTTGGCTGCATCATACTCAGCATTCTCCTTCAAATCGCCTTTTTCCCTGGCCTCCGCAATGGCACGAGATGATGCCGGTCTGTCAACAGATTTCATGCGCTGCAGTTCCTCCCTCATTTTGTCAAAGGTCGCCTGGGTAACATACATGTTAGCATCTGCCATGGTACATCGTTTAGGTTGGATAAAAAAAATACAACGCCACAGTAAGAGGCGTTGTAGAATACAAATTTAGAAATCTTTCTGTTTGTTCCTAGCCAAAACCACTAAAATTTCGAAATAAATATATTTTTTAATAATATATTATGTTTTTTCAAGGTTTCAATGAGAATTTCACCCGTCAAAATCGGGTATTTGAGGCGGTTCGGGGTTGCCCAATTGGAGTTTAGAAAGAATGACTTCCGACATTTTCCTAAAAGATTCTTTGCTATACCCGGCAATATGGGGTGTTATCAATACCCGGGGATCTGAGAGGAGTTTATCCAACCTTTCTTTTTCTCTCGGGGAATATGAAGACAGTTGTTCATTTTCCAGCACATCAAGTCCGGCCCCGGCAATCTGGTTTTTCTCCAGTGCGGCAACCAATGCATCTGTATCTACCAGTTTCCCCCTGCCAGTATTCAGAACATATGGACGCTTTTGCAAAGAGTTGAAAAAATTTGTGTCGGCATAGTGAAGTGTTTCGGCCGTCAAAGGAAGATGGATGCTCACAACATGGCTATGCTTTTGAAGCTGTGCAAGGGTAACTTCTCGAATATTGGGAGTACTGAACCCTGTCCTGTACTTATCATGTGCCAACACGATGACGCCAAATGAAGCAAGAAGATGGGCGAATGCAGATCCAGTATTCCCCAGACCAATAATACCTACTACTTTTTCTGAAAGCATTTCCCCCCTTTGCATATCGCGAACCCAACGCCCATGTTTGATCTCATCTGCTAAGACACAGATTTGTCTCATCAGGTTAAGTAAAAGACCAAGTGCATGTTCTGCTACGGCAGTGCTGTTTCCCTCCGGACTGCTGATGCATTGAATACCCTTACTTTTCGCATATTCAACATCAATGTGTTCCATTCCACTACCCAGGCGGGCTATCCAGCTAAGCTCAGTTGCAACATCTATAAGTCCGCGATCAATAATGGGATTGGATGAAACTACGATTCCATTGAATCGATTCAAATTAGAGGCCAGCCACTCAGCATCCGGAGATAATCGGAATGTTACTTGATACCCTGCCCTTTCTAAACCCTCTTTCAAACAAGGGTGAGCATTTGCCGTAATTAAAACTTGTTGCGCCTTCATATTTAACCCATCATTTCATTCGAAAAGTAAGTTCCGCAAATTGTTCTACCGTTAATTGTTCTGCCCGCCGGTCAAAAATCGAGTCCTTTAGAACTTCTTCTGCAAAAAGACTTTTAACAGCATTGCGCATCATTTTCCTGCGTTGATTGAAAGCCGTTTTAACCAGAACCCGGAAGGAACGTTCAGACCGAACTGGAATATCCATGGCTTTCCTTCTCAACCGTATGACCCCACTCATTACCTTAGGTGGCGGATTGAACGATTGAGGGGGAACATCAAAAAGATATTCTACCTCATAATAAGCCTGTACCAACACACTCAAAATTCCATAAATGCGACTACCGGGGGAGGCTACGATTCTCTCTGCTACTTCTTTTTGAAACATACCAATCATCACTGTTACAATTTCTCTCCACTCCAATACACGGAATACTATCTGACTGGAAATGTTGTAGGGAAAGTTACCTATCAGGGTAAATGGAACCTGAAAAGGACAGGGGACATCGAGGATACTGCCTTGAATGAGTTTTTCCTGCAATACTGGATATTTTTTTAGCAGGTAGCTCACTTTTTCTTCATCCAACTCTACCGCTTTGAACTCAACTCCATCCAGCTCCAACAAAAATCGGGTCAGCGCCCCGGCACCCGGACCTACTTCAAGCAGATGTGTACCATTGGTTGCACGCCATTCATCTACCAACCTTATGCAGATAGATTCATCTGTAAGAAAGTGCTGGCCCAGCGATTTTTTGAGCGTGTAATCCATGCAACAAAAGTACAGCATTTGCCGTTGGAAGTACTGAACGCATTTCTTTATTCATCGGATTGCTGATGAAGTTTACGTATTTTTACCTAATAATTTTTGCGCATGAACATTGATTCACAAAAACCAATCATTGGATTTACTACCGGAGACATCAATGGCATTGGTATAGAGTTGCTTTTGAAAACAGTATCCGATAGTCGGTTAACGGATTTTTGTACCCCCATCATTTTTGGTAACAACAAAGTATTGAATTTTTATCGCAAATCAATACCCGATTTGAACCTCAACTACAGCAATCTGAAAGATTTAAGCAGACCCTTTCTGAAACAAGTGAATCTTTACAACTGCTGGGAAGAAGAAGTAGAAATCAAACCGGGGGAATTGAATGCAACAGGTGGAAGATATGCACTGCTCTCATTACAAACAGCCACCCAGGCTTTGGTAGAAAAGAAAATACATGCCTTAGTTACAGCACCCATTCACAAGAAAAATATTTACTCCGACGATTTCCCATTTACCGGTCACACTCCTTATTTCAAAACAATTTTTCAGGTACAGGATGTGCTGATGATGATGGTTTCTTCCAATATGCGGGTAGGTATTCTATCTGAACACATTCCCCTACAAGATGCTGCCAAAGCAGTAACTCGGGATGCTCTTCGTTCCAAACTGCAAATTTTTCAGCAAAGTCTGATCAAGGATTTTGGTATTTCGAAACCCAGGATTGCAGTACTTGGTCTCAACCCACATGCCGGCGATCAGGGCCTCGTCGGTAAAGAAGAAGAGTTGGTGATACAACCCCTGATCAAAGAATTGAAACATCAAATGATGGTCTTTGGTCCTTATTCAGCCGATGCATTTTTTGCAAGGGGCTATCATGAAAGATTTGATGGAGTTCTAGCCATGTACCATGACCAGGGATTGATTCCATTTAAAAGTCTGTCTGTGGGGGAAGGAGTGAACTACTCTGCAGGACTTCCCTCAATTAGAACCAGTCCGGACCACGGCACTGCTTTTGATATTGCCGGCAAAGGGAAGGCTGACCATAGTTCTATGTTGGCAGCAGTATTCGAAGCGATTGAAATCTATCACCAACGTACCGGTCACGCAGAGATGAACAGCAATCCTTTGAAAAGAAGAAGTGCGCGCATGTTGGCAAATACGATAGATGAGCGCATTGATGAAAATGAAAGATAGGTCTGTGTTGAAATTTACTTGAATACGGCATCAGCGATCCCCTTATTGATGGTATAGCTGGAATAACTGATTTCAATTCTTCCCCTTCTGTTTTTCAATTTTTCCGCCTCCGTCTTGGGTTTTCCTTCATCAGAAAACTCTAATGTTACCCCTTTGGGAAGTTTATAATCTTTTGTTCGAAAACTGATGATTACTTTATCCGGAAGTGCATATTGCCTGTAATTCCCATATTGCATGTCCATCTCATAGGTGCCATTCTCTCTGGTAGTGGATATGGCACGCTTAATCAACAAAGACGCATCATCAATGTACAGGGTTGTTAAAATAACTTCACTGTTTTCCTCTACAGGCAGCAACTTAACCACTCGGATGGGTTGTCCTTCGAAGGTCTGAGTACCCGCATCTAATGCGATGAATTGATCTGTAGTTAAAAGTGACCGCATATTGATGCTGATACCACCCTTTGGCAGGAGGGAAATACCACCTTCTTTCTGAAGTTTAAACAGATCGGGTTTACGAAAAAAAACTTTCACCTTACCTACAGGTGCTTTGATAAAAGCTACATCGGTTTTCATTTTCCCTTCTGCCGTATAATCATTGACCTGATCAATCTTGGCTTTTACTTTCGCCACTAAAATGGATACTTCCTGGGTATGAATGGAATTAGAAAAAACCAACAGTAAAAAAATAAATATGGTGCGCATTAGCTTAACACATCTTTTCGTTGAAAAATCAAAGCAGCAGCTCCCACAAAAATCATGATATGCCCCAAAAGAATAAGGACGGAAGTTTTTATTTTTTCAGGATAGGCCAATGTACCCGGAATGGCCTCATTCAGTTCATTTACCCGTAAATCAAAAAATTCTTTCCAGGTAATCATGTGGGTGGTAAACAAATAGGGCTTGACTAGATTGAATAAAGGAATATTCATGGTACTAAGGAGGGTACTCACAATAATGACACTCATCGTAGCCACAATCGGTCCGATAGAGTTCTCTGCAAACAATGACAACAAAAAACCCAGGGCAGCCACTGTGGTCATTGCCAATGCAGCAAAACAAAATGCACCGGCATAGCGCCAGAAAACATCACCGGACTTGATCAAGACTGCATAACTGCTCTTCATAATAAACATATCATCGGTTCCAAAGATGAGCATACTCAGGAACAGCGCCTGCAAGGCCACCCAGACGAGTAGCATGATGGTATATACTACTGAAGCCAGGTATTTGGCTACGATGAATTCAACCCTGCTCACAGGTTTTGACATGAGTAATCGAAGAGTGCCCGTGTTGGCTTCGCCGGAAATCATATCTGCTGCAATGAGTGCGATCAACAAGGGAACATGCACCAGCAATAATTGCAGTACAATGAAACAAACAAAATAACCATTCAGCAAATTGCCTTCCAATGCAAATGAACTATTGAAATCTGCCATCACAAAAGAGGCATATTCTTGTCCGTCAACTTTGAGTCCCAACTGCACCATCCCTATCAACGCTGTGATAGCGGCAAATGCAATATAGGTCCGCGGTCGGCGGAAAATCTTGAACAATTCAATTTGAAAAAGTGTCCACATGTTTTTTCCCGGCGGTTACCTGTAAAAAATAATCTTCTAATGAATGTTGTTGCTGTAAGGATAGCACATCGATTTGCCACTGTACCAAATCTCTGTTCAGGGCAGGAATATCATTGCGGCTCATTTGCAATTTGATGCTGTTACCGGTAGATTCGCGCAAATGAGCACCCCAATTGCTGGCAATCAGTCGCTGTCGAGCAGTGGCAACGTCATTGGTTTGTAATTCCACCAGTGTTTTTGAAGGGTCGAACAATTCCGCTGCACTTCCCTCTACCAGCTTTTTCCCTTTATCGATGATCAGAACTCGGGTGGCAACCTGTTCAATCTCGCTGAGCAGGTGAGAAGAAATCAAAATAGTTTTTTTCTGTTCGCGGCTCAACCAGAGCAATAGATTGCGGATATCTGCAATGCCCTGTGGGTCGAGTCCATTGGTAGGTTCATCGAGCACAATCAGTTGGGGGTTGTGAACGAGGGCTATACCTATGCCGAGGCGCTGTTTCATTCCCTGAGAAAAGGTTTTCACCTTGTCTTGCGCTCGGGAGGCAAGTCCGACTTGCTCAAGTTGCTGCATGTATTGGGAGCGGCTCGGTTTCACACCGCTCAGGCGTGCGAACAAGCGAAGGTTATCGTAGGCAGACAAATAGGGGTATACTTCAGGTTTTTCTATCACGGCACCTGTTTGTCTCAGTATCTCCTTGCGATGAGTGGCAAGTGGCAGATCAAAGATGCTGATTTCGCCGGCAGTCGGCTCGATTAAGGTCATTAGCATCCTAATGGTCGTACTCTTTCCTGCCCCGTTTTGACCTAAGAATCCGTACACGTCTCCTTTTTCAACTGTAAAGAAGAGTTGATTAACAGCTGTGAAACTGCCATATTGTTTGGAAAGTTGCTGAACGGAGATTATTGCCATGGCACTATAACAATGCGGGACAAAGGTAGTTGAATACAGCGCGAAAAAAATCTTAATTCTTCTTTCCAACTTCGAGATAGGCCTGGAGGGCTTTTACATAGGCGTCAAAAGC
>JBJTTC010000072.1:0-7819 GCA_046079965.1 Sediminibacterium sp.
GTTTTTTTAGCTATCACTTAAACTACTATCATGTAAAATCTGCTTCCAAAGACTAAGCCATTATTGAGGTTACATATGTACATCAAGTGTGATAAAGATTTTCAATTAATTAATATTCCTATATGTCGAAAAAAATGAATCAGAAAAATCGAAATATACAAAATCTCCGACAAGAACCTTTTCTACGAGTTAGCATAAGGTATTCAAAAATCAATGCTCAATCTGAACAGAAAGATTTGCTAATAGAATAATAAAAATACTTTCATTTATACTATCGCATCTGGCATTTATTCAAATTGGAGATTCTCAAATGAAATATCCAATAACTCAAAATTGGTAGCGGATACAAAGTTAAAATGCCACCACTCCATCGGATCGACTTTAAAACCATGCTTTTTCATTGTTGCCTTTAGCAATTCCCTATTAGCAATCACCTCATTAGAAAGTTTCATAAACTCCGGATGAGCTGGGTAAACCAAGGCATCGTAAGGGGTGGGCATTTTCAGTTCTTTTTTCGTTACCCTGTCAATCAAAGTCAGGTCCAGTGCAATTCCTCTGTTGTGCTTACTTCCATACCACGGCAAACCCATGTATAATGTATCTGGCAAAAGATTGAACATCATGCAGGTAATTGTATAGGGTCTGTAGGCATCAAAAATTTTTAATCCGAGACCCATTTCATTCAATTCTTTTTCGACCTTAACCAAAGCCTTTGCTACCGGAAGTCTTACATAGGCTTTTGCCTGATTATAAAATCGGGTATAAAAAATGTTTTGAGTGGTTGCATATTTTATATCCAATTTAATACTGGGTATAAATTTTTTGATTTCAACAAGCTGCTTGTTGGAATCTTGTTGAATCTGATCTTTCAGAACATGAAGATCAGAAACAATCAACAATCCATGAATATTTCTGTCTTGCGAGAACAGATCTAAAGAACCCAGTAGAAAAGTTATGACAAATAGCCATTTCTTCTTTAGTAAGTGATTCATTGGAAGCTAAAATACTAAATTATCAGTCAATTAAAATAAGTGGTTTTTCAAACTGTTTGCAAGTAAAGCACATCTAATTCTTTGGCAGAAATAGCAGTAGAATCTATAACAGAAACCAAATTACCCGCTTTCATGATACCAATTCTGTTGGAAACCTCTTTTGCACGAAAAATGTCGTGTGTTGCCATCAAAATAGCAGTTCCTTTTTTAGCCATAGCGCTAAGGATTTCTGAAAATTCATTGGACGCTTTAGGATCTAAGCCGCTTGTGGGCTCATCTAATAAAAGAACTCTCGCATTCTTTGCTATGGCAATAGCAATACCAACTTTTTGTCTCATGCCTTTAGAATAATCAGCAACCCGTTTCTTATGAGCAGATTCTTGAAGACCAGCTGTACTTAACAACCGACTTAACTCAATATTTGTGTAGGAGAAGCCGGCCAATGAAGAAAAGAAATGAAGATTTTCAATGCCGGTTAGATTAGGATATAACATCACAGTTTCAGGGATATAAGATAAATATTGTTTAGTTTGATAACTATTGAGTTCTACCCTCATTCCATGTATGTAAGTGGCTCCATGTGTTGGTTGAATAAAACCTAAAAAGCAATGGATAGTTGTAGTTTTACCGGCCCCATTTTGACCTAATAAAGCAAATATTTCACCACCACCTATGTTTAAATTTAAATTATTCAGGGCTACTGTATCTCCATATTTCTTTGTCAAGTTTATGGCTTCTATCATATCATAACATTTTTATTTCTAGAAAAATTGTTTTGAGCCAAAAGGAAGAAAAATAAAATGAAAAACAAAGAAGGGGCAACGAGTGTCACCCATTGAATTTTTACCTTTCCATTATAAAATTGCAGGTCGAATTTATTCCAGTCCTGTTCTAACACCTTTTCATCAGAAAATATTTTTGGATAAAAATAAACCCGCTTTTCCTCATGAAACTTTGTGAGAGCTTCAATGAATGAAAAATGATGGTCTATATCTGATTGGCTCAATAAATTGAAACTGAACTGTGTGTTGATAGTCGGAAAAAGAAAACCAATATGTCTGGAAAACCGAACTCGGTCTTTCAATTTATCTTGTAGCGCTAGAGAAGCTTTTTTTGCATCATCATCACCTGATTGCTGCATGGCATAATACCATAACCAACTGAACTCTTTGTCATTTGGATGTACGTATTTTCGTAATTCAGGGTAATGCTGTTGAAACTTTTCTACAGTAGGGACAATCGGTTGATCCCACTTATTGTGATATCCATCACGGCTTTCTAAAAATGTTCGAAATGCATCAGGTGTCGGGTTCTTGTAAAAACTAAAAGCATTAATAACAGCTGGTATGACGATAGTAAGCAACAGCCAAGTCAAAATCAAGAAAATGGCATTCTGACCAGATCCCTTATGATAACTTATTACCAACCAAACCAAAGAAAACCAAAAAGTAACATACAACACAGAGACTAAAATAAAAGCGATAAAAGGGATGTCGATTGGAATTTTTAAATAAATTTTGCCAATAAAGAGCAAAAGGATCAAGAGAAAAAGAATACAACAAAAACGAATGAGAATTTTTCTTTCAATGACCTTTAATGGCCGACCTGTTTGACTCACTAGCAATGTCCATGTGCCATTCTCCTTCTCCTCAGAAACAAGACTAAAACAAAAAACTATTATAACCAGCGGAAATAAAAAGATTAAAACAAAGCTAAAATCCATATTTCCAAGCATCTGGTAAAATGGATTAGCAAGTTCACTTGTGTACTTTTGCTCTGCCAGATTTCTAATCGTAACAGATTGAACAGAAGTTGTTACATCTCGAATTCCGATTGATAAGCCCGCAAGCCTAGGAGCTGAATTAACCATGCCGAACTTCAAATAGTATAGCAACAATCCCATTTCGTCGGAATGATACTCAACGTTTCTCAGAATACTTTCCTTTTGTTTTTGCTGAGTTATTAAAATATTGCTTTCAGTTTTATCCAGAAATATTTTTCCGATGTGTAAACTTGCCATTCCGGCTAAAAACAAAATAAAAAGACCTATCATCAATCCTTTTGAACGAACCAGATTTTTAATTAAAAGCGCTGTCATTTTAAATGGCTTTGAGATGATGCGCAAATAGTTTTATACAAAAAATTAACCCTAATAACCATAATAAAATAGAAACAAATGAAATCAGCTCATTGTGAATAACTGAGCGCGGAGTTAAAAAAACATGATGAAATTCAGGATGTTGTTGCCAATAATCTTTACTGATTTTTAATCTTTTAGCAGCAGAACCTTTAGACCCATTGCTGATGTACTTCATCTGAAGTTCATTCATTCTTTGTGCCAGTTGGTATCTGAAAACTTCAGTCTGATTATGAAAATCATTGAATGCGTGATAATCAGAACCAGAGAGACACATAGAAATGTTTTTAATAGCTATGTAAGGATTAATTACCGCCACATATTTAAATAACTTCTGTTGCTCGATATATCTTTTAACCAAACTTTGTTGATGTATTGCATATGCAGTTGAACTAAGCCTCTCCCCTTCCCGCATAACAAAACCACTGTAATTAAAGGGTAGTTGATGTACAGAGTCTACGTTGTAAACTTTCAAAAGAGAATCCTTCAAATGCTTAAAATGAGGATCATTTGGATTATGGCTATCTCCCAATTGAAGTAAGTCTTGTTCAACCTTAGTATCAAATTCAATTTTTGATGGGGTCGGGTAAAGATTATGCCCTATGAACTGTGCCACCCTTGGAACAACCAGTGTAAAAATCAGCCATGCTGCAATCATCGCTGTCAATGAAGACCTTGAATTACTCGATTTTGCTGAAATCAATACTGCCAATAAAGTAATCACTAAAAAATACATCAGATAAAATGCAACTAGCAAACCATACCTTAAATAAAACCGATAGCCTTCATTACCCGAATCAATTAAAACTACAAGCCCCAAACCAATCAACAAAGAAGGAACAACCAGTGTGAGCGACACCGAAAAAAGACCAATAGAGTTTCCGATGATGACCTCGCCCCAAGTAATTCCTTGTGTAAGCAAAAGCTTTAGAGTGCCATTTTCTCTTTCTTTTGATATAACATCGAAGCCCAAAAAAAAGATGAGCAGAGGAAGCAATAGCTGGAAAATCATTCCTGCTGTGATTTCGCCGAATCTTAGCAATGAACCGGAAAGACTCACCTCAGAAAAAATAACAGTATTTTGTTTATGTGCTTCTAAAAAAACAGATTTCCCCACATAACTATCAACTCCAAAATCAAAAAAACTTAAGGGATATGGTTGTCGGAATGCTACATAACCATAGTGTGCCATTCTATGGGGATGTTTGTCTGGCTGATTTTCCCATCTCTCCCGAACCTCATGGCTATACTTTTTACTTGCCTCCTGTTGACTACATATGTTATTGTACCCGGCAATCAATGCAACAATGAGCAATATATTACAAGTTACTACCAAAAAACCTGAAGCTGAATTTGTAAGTTTATTTCTCCAAACCTGCCATGATAGTATTGTTATAATCTTTATGCGCATTAGATCCGGACACTGATATTTCGATTGATTAAAAAAAGCCGTTATACATCAAAATTTAAATGTAGCTGTCAGAAAAATATTTCTTGGGGCGCCAGGGAACAAACGAGTGTAGTTTTGTGCTCCGACCCAATAAGTAGTATTGAAAATGTTGTTTAGATTCAAGGCAATTTGTACATTACTTTTAACGGGTGTATAATAAATTGCGGCGTCGAATGTAGTAAAAGCAGGCACCTCAAATGCCCTGCTAAACCATGGAATTCTGCTTCCCTGAGCATTCATGCCAATTCCTATACCCAAATCGTTTAACCCGAAAAGGTCACTAAAGTTATATCTTGTCCATATATTCCCACTATTTTGTGCAACATTTTCCTTTCTCTTCCCAATTAATGACTGGTTGGCATCATCGATAACATCTGCATCAATATAGCTGTAAGATGCTATGATCTGCCAATTGGGTAAAATGTATCCGGTAATATCTGCCTCGAAACCGCGACTCCTATCTGCCCCTCTTTGAATCAATAGGTCAGGCTGTGTGGGATCATTCGCACTCATCAAAATATTTTTTTGATTGATTTCATATATAGACATTGTCAGAGCAATTTTCCTATTCAGCAAATCTGCCTTCATTCCTACCTCTTTTAAATCGCTGATGAGTGGTTTGAAAGTTGCAGCAGATG
Source organism: Sediminibacterium sp. (assembly GCA_046079965.1). Lineage (GTDB taxonomy): Bacteria > Bacteroidota > Bacteroidia > Chitinophagales > Chitinophagaceae > Sediminibacterium. The sequence continues at coordinate 5,218 of JBJTTC010000072.1, forward strand.
TTGGTGTCCAGAAAAATGCGGCTGTACTGGGCATTAGTGTTACAGTGTTTGACTGTGGCTGAAAGCCCGTTAAATAGGTAGTATAGAGATTGATATTCTTATTCAACTCATACGTTAAACCAATTCTTGGAATAACCGCTGAATTATCAAAAGATGCCTGATTAAAACTTTTGTGGTTGGTGATATCAGTAAATGATTCTTTTCTTAAACTCAGCAATGCCGAAAATCTGCCAAATTTGATTTGATCTTGTATATAAATTGCGTTTGATGTTGTTAAAGCAGAGGGAACGGCTATCCGGCTATTCATTACATAATCATTTAAATTTCGAACCGTATACGCCGGCGCATTTAAGTCAAAATAATTAACATTGGGTCGAGGTAAGACCCTGCCACCAATTGTAACAGTCTGATAATTTGAGGCATTTGCCAAGACGAAACTGTTCACAGCTGTTCCATCCCTTAACAGGAACCCACGGGCCGCATTTTGACCGCCTCCCTTGAACTTCTGCCATTCCTGTAAATCATAACCGATAATTAATTTATGAGAAACACTTCCGGTTTTGAAATTAAAATTAAAATAAACATTTAAATTGTCGGTATTCCAAAACTGCTTCCTCTGAACAAATCGCATTTCCACCAAGCTGGTTACTTCAACCCCGATTATATCTCTTGCAAATGCGTTCGTGGTTCGATGCTCCTGCAAATCTTCGGTCCACGTTTGCTTCATATATGCCACATTCAAGTTTATGTTTTCTGAAAATTTGTGGGAAAAATTAGCCGACAAAATCAATTCACTTGACTTAAAAAAGTCATTGGGTGCTCCCAGATTTAAACTGATGGGCGTACTATTGAGGTTTGTTGTTCCTGCAATTGCACCAAAAATAGGTTGCCCCCTATCGAGATTACCCGTCATACTAGAATAAATCAATTCAGTATTTATACTGGTCTTGCTATTAGGTACATAGGTAATAGAGGGGGAAAGCAATACCGATTTGTTGTTGACCATGTCACGAAATGATCTAGCCTCCTGATACGCTCCATTCACCCTGTATAATAATGTTTTTGACTCGTTCAATGGACCTGTAAAATCGAGCGTTCCGCGAATGGTACTAAAACTTCCAGCAGCTATGCTAACTTCATGCCTTTTTTCTGCTAGTGGCTTTTTTGTAACCATGTTTATACTTCCACCCGGATCAACACTACTGAAAGTAACAGATGCCGGACCTTTTAGTACCTCAACTCTTTCAACATTCGAAGTGAGTGGCTGTAAAAAATAAAATTGACGAGTGCGCATTCCATTAATAATCTGTCCCTCCTCGTTTTGGCTAATTCCTCTGATGTTATACTGATTGTAGAAGCTTGAAGGAGAAACACCACTGGCCATTTTCACAGCATCGGATAGTTGAAATGCACCCCGGTCAGCGACCAATTCTTTTGTAATTGTACTCAATCCCTGCGGCAACTCCTTATTCTTTATTGCAATCTTTGTTGCAGAAAAACTGTACTCAGAGTTATAATCCCTCCTCAAGCGACCCAATATTTCAATTGGCCTTAATTCATCCACCTCTGAAAAAAGAACAACATCAACAAAATCGCTCTTCGCTGTAATGGTTGCCTTTTTGTAGCCAACGAATGAAACTTCAATTGTTCCTTGCGCACTTAAATTGAAAATTCCCATACTATCAGAAATCGATACCTCATTGGTCTTTAGCAGCCGAACGTTTGCCCCATAAATTGGTTTTCTTGACACTGCATCCCTTATCTGTCCTTTGATCCTTTGTGCTTGCAATCGAATACTGAAAAAAATCAAAATTGTAAGGGCTAATATCTTAACAAAAAGAAATTGGAAAAGATTCGTTTTCATCGTTTTGTGTTTATGATTATATTTTTGCAACAGCGTTGCAATATTATGAAAAATATTTCATTTCGCAACAGTGTTGCAAATTATTAATTGCATAGCCCTCCCTCACGCGCGTCCTTCCCCGGTACTCTTTCTTGTTACCAATCATCGGAAATCCCATTAAATTCACAATCAATAGTCCCTATTTTTGGTTTGTCAGGTAATGCCGAAAAGACTATCTTCAATAGATTCTACCAAAGCAATTGTAACCCACATGTTCTGGCGTCTTCTGTTCTCTTTATTTATGGTAGCATTCATCGGCTCCTTTTCCTGCAAGGAAAAAGATACTAAAGCGGACAGCTTTTTTTTCAATGGTCGCATCTATACCGGTAATGAAGCGCAGCCATTTGTTGAAGCTATCGCGCTACGTGACAACAAGATCATCGCTGTAGGAACATCCGAAGAAATAAAAAAACTTGCCGGACCATCGTCAGATACTTTCAACTTGGAAGGAAAGCTGGTCATTCCAGGATTCAATGATGCACATATACATTTTTTGCGCGGCGCTCTGGAATTACAAACCACCAACCTCAATGCCTGCAAATCACCTAAAGACGCAACAGACACCATACTGGCTTTTGCACAAAGAAACACCGAAGCTGCCTGGATAACCGGGGCAGGTTGGCAATACACTATCTTCCCCGACAGCAAACCAACCAAAGAAATACTGGATGCCATCATACCTGACCGACCTGTTTTTAT
>JBJTTC010000073.1:0-11263 GCA_046079965.1 Sediminibacterium sp.
GCAAAAAGAAGTGCCATGCTATATTCCTTACTGGGCACCTGTAAACTACATGGCATAAATCCATTTGAATGGCTGAGGGATAGCCTCCAAAAAATAAATGATCATCCCATCAACAGAATCCACGAACTGCTGCCCATCAAAACAAATCAATAGAGAAAAATATCTCTATAACCTACATGTAGTTCGCCGTAGGGATACTTTTCTCCTCCGAAAAGTCTCTCCGCCTCCGGCGGAAGACCCTGCGGCAAGAAAAAACAGATAATCGCAGGGTTTTTACATAAAGAGAAGTACCATGAAATACCAGCGAACTCAATTCAGGTAACAATACCATCTTGTTGTAAAACCGATACCCTTTACCTGGCCGCCTTGATTGGAATTTTATAAGAACCTATAATGGGTATGATTCGGTTGTTTGTATTTTTAAAATTACATTTGAAGTTACCCGTAATTACGTAAGTTATTGTAGCGGGGGTAGAATCTTTTCTTGTGATATTGGTAATCGTATGTGTAATACCGGTTGTTTGAAGAATGGTATTATTAAAAATACTGGGGATGCTGTTATCCACTAGCCCAATAATCAAATCTCCATTGCATCCGGCTGAACTCAATAACTGTCCTCCATCAAAAATTCTATAGGTACCTACCTTCATTGCTGTGATGTCGCTGTTTTTATTGAAATGTTTCATATAACAATCCAGAAAAAAGCTGTCCACGTTGATTTGACCTACATTGGTAACACTATATGTTCTTGTGGTCAAGCAACCGGTTTGATTTCCCAGTACTAATGTAGAAACTGAATTAGTAGTGTACTTTATATCATTGATAAAGGTGTTTAGAAAATATTCATAATTGGTAGTTGCATCATCGTCTTTACCACAGGATAATCCGGCTACAACGAATGAAGTAAATGCTGCTAAATATAATAAGCGGGTATAAATTTTCATCAGATAATAGGATAAATACTATTTTAAAAAAGCTCCCCTAAATTTAGAAAAAATCCCTGACTATTGTTTCCAAATGCATAATCAAGGCAAACATTGGCACCTGATTTTTTATTGATTCTAATCCTCAAACCGGCTCCATATCCCCTTAAAAATGGCTCATAACTTTTTTCATTGCCATAATATTTCTGCCAATTAAAAAACGCTACTCCCCCCAATAAACCATTTCGCGTAATGCGGTATCGATATTCCGCTTCAGCATAAATCATTTGTTTTCCTCGAAACCTGCTTTGCACAAATCCCCTGCCTGTATTGTACTGATCATCCCAACCTGTACTGGGTAAAAAGAGATAATTCGGGGTTCCAGCCACAGTTAGCCAATTAAAACTCCACAATGCCAAAGTATTGTGTGACCCTCTGGGAAAATTGAAATACTTACGGGCATCTATTTGTAAAGAAGCCCATTCACGGTTGCTGCCCAGCTCTTTTAAACATTGCCGAAGTGTTACATTGGCATATAAACCCTGGGTGGGATTGATTTGATTTTTGCGTGAATCATAAATCAATTTTCCTACTGGTCCGCTAGCAGTGTTGGTTGTTCCAAGTTCTCTCTGTATATATACGTTTATTCTTCTGGTCTGTGGATCGATTACCTTGATATTCCAAAATTGATCATAGTAAAATCCCACCCCAACAAATATATCCTTGTACACTCTCCTGAGAACTGTTTGATGTAACTTGATTTGCTCAAAGTTGATGGTGTGGTTTTTATTAGGGTCGGTTGGCCCACCCAAACCAAAAATACTCGATGGGTAAGACATATACCGATTGTCTGAAACAAATTCCCAGTTGCCATTCCTACTCAATATATCAGCATAAAGAGGAATGATGATTTGATTGTATTGAGAGTAAGTTACGCTGGAAGATATAACCGACATTTTCGGGTCAGCAACATTTTTAGCAAAAAAGCCAATGTTTCCGGTTATAAGACCCGCAAATCCTGTTTGCAGAGTGTATCCAGCTGCGGGAAGAACCGAAACCAATAATCTTTTGGGTTTAGAGGATTTCAGGGAATCAGAAACCAACCTTTTCTTCTTCCTAAACAAATCGAAAAGATCTTTTTCTTCCCTTTCTTTAGGCGAAATTTCTATTCGGCGAACATGCGAATCAGTTTGGCCTTGAACACAGCCGACTGCCAAAATGAAAGTCAATACTAAAAATCCTGCCCTGCATTTCATACAGCTATATATGATACTTTCAAATATAACGGATAATCTTTTCCTCTGTGCGTAAATTATTCCTTTCAAACTGTAAGAGTCCGAGCTCATTGCTGAATATGGTATGGATGGCATAAATGTTGAAATGGTCTATTGGAAACTACCATGAATTGTATGGCAGCAAGCATCATAGTTTGATGGCAGTATAAGATTTTGGTATGCCCAACAATCTTTCTACCTGAATTTCCGCCTCCGGAAACAAATTTCGGAACTCCTTTTTTGTCAACATCAACGTTGACCTTGATACCTGCAGTGCTTCCTGATAAGAAGATGCTTTAGGAAAATAATTAATATCAAACCACATGATCAGATACGCCCTGATAGAGTGGGGAATGAATTGGAAAAAAGGAATCAAACTATGGGGCTCGAGCGGGAACCAAAATGATGGGGTTTGCACAATGTAGCGATCCGATAATCTCTTTACCTCATTGGCAAATTGAAGCTGATTTTCAAGGCTGCCTACATGCTCAATGACTGAATTCGAAAAAACCAGATCAAAATCGTCACGTAGATAAGGTAAGTTCAATGCAGAACCCTGAACACTTTCAAAAGACTTGCTGTCCTCCTCGGAAATTTCTGCCGCATATAAATTTAGCAAACAAATCCTGCATTGAGAATTTTGCCAGCCAATGTTTTTCCAATAACCAATGTCACCACCGATATCTAAAATTTTAAACAATGAATCGGATCGAATATGTTTTTCAACCCGAGTTTTCAATAACTCAAAACGCTTTCGCCTGAATGAATTCACCAGGGAATTTTTCTTATCGTGGTTAACCAAAAACTTAAAAATGCTCATATTTTTCTACTGCTTATACGAAGATATTTAATTAAAACCAGACCCCTCATCAACCCATTGATATATTATTGTCCGTACTTCAACTCGTTTAAAGTAACAAGTTTTTATCATTACAGTTCATTCATCTACATTCCCCTGAAATTTTTCATGGGCATCTTGATTGATGACAATGAACCTACTTTCATCTACCAGATGGCTAATCTTCACAACTGCTGAGAACTCTGTATCTTTAGTTAATAACCTTTTCTTTTTTTAAACGCATCCCGCCATGAAGAAATTTTTTTCACTAACCATCTTTTTAATCGCTGCAATTAGCACAGGTGCACAAAAAATCAAAGTGCCCTATGAACAGTTTACCTTGCCCAATGGATTAAATGTAATCCTTCACCAGGACAAAACCATACCCCGCATCAGTGTCAATGTATGGTACTTTGTGGGTTCCGGCAATGAAAAACCCGGTCGCACCGGATTCGCACATCTATTTGAACACATTCTTTTTGAGGGTTCAAAAAATGTTCCTGAGGGAAAGTTCGATGAATGGTTGGAGGCCGCCGGCGCCAATAACAATGGTTCCACAACTGAAGACCGCACGAATTACTATGAAGACCTCCCCTCCAATGCATTAGAGCTTGCATTGTTCCTTGAATCTGATCGGATGGGCTTCCTGCTTTCATCTCTCACCGACTCTACCGTAGATGGACAGCGAGATGTGGTAAAAAATGAGCGCAGACAATCATACGAAAACCGTCCCTATGGAAAAGCAGGACTCGAACTGCCTGCCCTTCTATATCCCAAGAACCACCCTTATTCCTGGCCGGTAATCGGATCCATGGCAGATCTTACTGCGGCCAGCAGACAAGATGTAGCTGATTTTTTTACCCAATATTATACCCCCGGAAACGCTTCACTCTGCATTGCCGGAGATATTGACCTGGTACAGGCCAGAAAAGCAGTAGAGAAATGGTTCAGTGATGTGCCGGCCGGTAAACCGGTTGTTCCTCCTCAACCCCCTGCCGCAGTGCTTTCCGATGAAAAGAGGGTAGTGATGGAAGACAAAGTTCAGTTACCTCGTCTTCAAATGGTTTGGCTTACCCCCGCTAACTTTCATCCCGGAAGTGCTGAAATGGATTTGGTCGCATCGATTTTAGGGGGAGGGAAAAATTCACGCTTATACAAACGACTGGTGTATGATCTCCAGATTGCTCAAAATGTATCCTGCTTTCAGGGAGCTAACCGATTTTCCGGAGAATTTTATATTGCTGTCACAGCCAGGCCCGGTGTAGGGTTGAGTCAAATAGAAAAAGTGCTTCAGGAAGAAATTGAGCGGCTAAAAAAAGAGAATCCTACGGACAGGGAACTAACCAGGGTAATCAATCAAAATGAATCCAGGTTTCTCACTCAGATTGAGCGTTCCGGCGGTTTTAGTGGAAAGGCGAACCAATTGAACGAATACTTTTTCTATACCGGTAATCCGGATTATTTCAATGAAGACCTGCAACGTTTCAAATCGGTTGATCCTGCCGATATATCTGCAGCAGCCAAAAAATACCTCCGTTCAGACGCCAGGATAGTAATGAGTATTGTTCCGGAAGGGAAAAAAGATTTAGCAGCAGCCAAAAATTAAAACCATGAAAAAATTATTTATATCCATTTTATTCTTAGGTCTCTTCCTCTCTGCTTTTTCTCAGAACCCCGATCGCAGCGGTCCACCTGCTTTGGCACAAGTGAAAAACCTGGAGCTTCCAACACCCGTTCGTTTTACCCTCTCAAATGGGTTGAAAGTGGTTCTGATGGAGAAGCACAATGTACCCATGGTGCAGGTGAACTTACTGATTCAAACAGGTAATTATGATGATCCACTAGGAAAAGAAGGACTTTCTTCTTTTGCCATGGACGCTCTCGATGAAGGTGCCGGAAGCTTCTCTGCTTTGCAACTCGCTGATGAAATCGAATTCCTGGGAGCACAAATCGGTAGTGACAGCCGCCCCTTTTCCTCCGAGGTCAACTGTACCGCTCCTGTATCACGTTTACAACAAGTGCTTTCGCTGATGAGCACCATCGCTTTAAAACCTACTTTTGATGCAAAGGAAATAGAGCGGTTAAAAAAGTTGAGATTGAACGGACTTCTCCAAAGTTATGATGAACCGAATGCCATTGCCCAGCGCGCATTCTATCAACTCATGTTCACAGAAGCAAGTCCTTACGGAAGATTTGCGAATGACCGTTCCATACGTTCCTATACTCGCGAGGATCTGTTGGCCTTTCACAAAACTCATTTTGTAACCGGTAATTCCACTTTAATTGTTGCGGGTGACGTGACTCGGCAATCCATTCAGCCTTTGCTTGAAAAATACTTTGCTGCTTATCCCAAAGGCAATGCACCATCCCAAAAAAGACCGGTTCCAGCTCAGGTGAAAGGAAGACCTATCTATATTATTGATAAACCGGGTGCCGCTCAATCTGTTGTTTCCATTGGAAGACTCGGACCTGCCAGAAATGATCCTGCCTACTATGCCGTAAATGTATTGAATACCATATTGGGGGGATCTTTTACTTCCCGCCTCAACTCTAATTTGAGAGAACAGCACGGCTACGCTTATGGTGCCGGGTCAAATTTTAGTTTCTGGAACATACCAAGCCCATTCATCGCCTCTTCCTCTGTTCAAACAGATGTTACCGGACCTGCATTGGGTGAGTTCTTTATAGAATTTGATAAAATAAGAACACCTGTACCTGCCGATGAAATGACAAGAGGAAAAAATTACAATGCACTGGGGTATGCCCGGCTCTTTGAAACCAACAGCGATCTTGCCGGAACGCTGGGGGCACAGATTTTATTCCAATTGCCGGATGGTTATTACAATGGTTATGTTGGAAAGGTCTTGTCTGTTACCGGAGACGAAATTAGAGCTGCCGCTAACCAGTTTATTGTACCTGACAATATGCTGGTAGTAATTGTGGGTGATCGTGCCAAAATTGAGGCCGGTATCCGAAAGTTAAATCTCGGAGAAATAACAATTTTGAGTATTGAAGATGTTTTGGGAAAGAAACCGGTATTATAAGAATCTCAATAAAAAAAGCAGCGACCTGAAGTAAGATCGCTGCTTTTTTATTGTCATCAATAGCATTTCAAGAAAGTTGCTGATTATTGTCCTTGTCCCAATGAATAACCTGCTTTTCCATCAAAATTATACAGGTTCTCAGTTTTGATTACCTCTACTTTTTGTTGCAGTGCACTCTTCAACAATTCTACAATCGTCTCGTTGGTGATTTGGTTGCCCTGTGTTGGTTTGAAGCGGCAACGCCAGTGATCGGTACAAAATGTTTCCTTGAAACCCTGGGGCCAAACCTTGATACCTCGGTTGGTAATCATCGTTAATTCCGTGCCACTTGTCGCAACTTTCTTTACTGTTTCTGCCAGTTCATCCGGACTCAATCCACTCCAGTGTACGAAGAGGTCAACACCTACCAGTTCTTTGTTGGCCCTGGCTTTGCGCTGATACTTCGGTAAATACATCGGCTTGTTTTCAGCATAGGAAACAGCTTGTAATACCACCGGTTTTTGTCCGAGATTAGCTATTACTGCTTTAGCAAAATCAGAGGTACTCACTTTTTGTTTGCTGGTACCTTCTTTAAATATATCATAAGTATGGATGCCATCCTCCAGTGTCTTCAACCAGGCATTCTGAATCTTTTCAGAAACCGGTGTTTGTCCGATATGGTTGAGCATCATTATAGCACCTTGCAACAAGCCCGATGGGTTGGCTACATTTTGTCCGGCTCTTCTGGGAGCAGAACCATGAATGGCTTCAAACATGGCACACTCTTCACCGATGTTGGCCGAACCTGCCAGTCCAACAGAGCCGGCAATCTGTGCAGCTACATCACTTAACACATCTCCATACAAGTTGGGCATTACAATAATATCAAATGCTTCAGGTGTGTCGGCGAGTTTGGCTGCACCGATATCAATGATCCAGTGTTCATTGATGATGTCAGGATATTCTTTCGCAATTTCATCAAACACCTGGTGAAACAAACCGTCTGACTGCTTCATGATGTTGTCTTTGGTGAAGCAGGTAACTTTCTTGCGGTTTTGTTGCTTGGCATATTCGAAAGCATAGCGAACAATTTTTTCGCAACCCGGGCGGCTGATCAATTTAAGGCATTGTACCACCTCATCTGTTTGCTGGTGTTCAATACCTGCATATAGGTCTTCTTCGTTTTCACGTATGATCACCACATCCATCACCGGGTGTTTGGTGCTCACAAATGGATGCAAACTTCTGCAAGGGCGTACATTGGAATAAAGTCCCAGGAATTTACGGGTAGTGACATTTAAACTTTTGTATCCACCACCTTGGGGTGTAGTAATGGGTGCTTTTAGGAATACCTTGTTTCTGCGAATGATGTCCCAGGACTCATTGGAAATACCCGATGTATTTCCCGCCAGGTAAACTTTTTCTCCTACTTCGATCTCTTCAATTTCAATTTGTGCACCTGCTGCCAGCAGAATATCCAATGTAGCCTTCATGATTTCTGGTCCGATACCATCACCATTGGCTACCGTAATTTTTACTTTACTCATGTAATGTGGTTTTGGCAAAATTGCAGTAAAAAAAGGGGGGAGAGCATTTATATTCTATATAGGAAATATAAAAGACACTTATGATAATGTATAATAGTTTTTATAGATATTGATTCAAGAAAAGGCAATCTAACATAGGTTTTGTGTTGAGTGTTCAATGCTTTTATAGATTGATGGCTAAAAATTTTTAAACTGTATTGGTACAAGACGAAAAACCTTGTTGTTTGGTTGTAACTATTGGTTTATCCATTTAACCTTTTCAACAGGTGTTAGTCATATAATTGTATGAAAAACTCTATTTGTATTTTACTATTCCTCCTACAAATAAGCAGTATGGGTTGTAATAAGAGCAACAACTCCTCTACAATACCTGTGGGAAATGTTTTTCCTTATCCTGAAGGAATCAGTACACAAACCATTCAGGTCAATAACCAATCCAGAAAATTTCTGGTTTATCGTTCTTCTGGTTTAACCAAGCCGCTGGCTGTGGTGATGGTTTTGCACGGGGGCGGGGGTGCAGGTTTGGATGTTGCACAGCCCGGTGAGCACCCACTCAGTGTTTTCAGAAATGTTGCAGATACCGCTCGTATACTGGTAGTATATCCGGAGGGAAGTCCGGATAGTCAGGGAAATCCCGGATGGAATGATTGTCGCAATGACGATCAAACAGGCTCGCAGGGAGATGACCTGAGTTTTTTGCAACAGTTGATGGCCAGACTTTCTCAGGAGATGGGATTAACTGCTAATAAAATGTACCTCACAGGAACCAGTAACGGCGCTTTGATGACTTTTTCTTATGCGTTTAATTTTCCTTCAACTATTAAAGCCATTGCGGTGTCGAGTGGTAATCTGCCATTGAATCCTGCGCCGGGTGCCTGCACCAATGGACCATCGATTCCTCTGCCAATCATGCTTACCCATGGCACATTAGATCCTGCAATGCCTGCCCCCGGAGGATGTGTTGCCAATTTAGGTGGGGCTTGTAACCGTGGAAGAGTCGTTTCTCAGTCAACAACGCTGAATTACTGGCTGCAAAAAAACAACCTTACCAATGTAACACCCGTAATTACCACTTTCAATGTCAATGTCAACGATGCCGGTAATGTAGAGAAACGTGTTTTCAATGGAACAAATCCCTTGGTTTATTATGTATTGAATGATGCCGGACATGCAGTTCCCAGTCTCACAGTATTTTCAGCAACAACACCTGCCACCGGTGTACAAAACAGGGACATAGAATATGCCACGGAGGTGTGGAAATTTTTCAGGGGGTTCCAATAGTTTCCGGATTTCTTTTCTCCTAAGCAGCAGTGAAATGTTTGTGGCAAATCTGGAAAATAAAAAAAGAGGCTGTCCTTTTGAGACGGCCTCCTTTTTTATGTGTTCAAATGCTTGCTTTTATTTCTTCAGATCAAATCTGTCGAGGTTCATCACTTTCGCAAAGGCTGCACCAAAATCCTGCGCGAACTTTTCTTTCATGTCATCGCAGGCATATACTTCTGCCAGCGCACGCAACTCTGAGTTAGATCCGAATACCAGATCAGCACGCGTGCCGGTCCATTTTAGTTCTCCGGATTTTCTGTCACGACATTCAAACACATCTTTATGAGGCGTAGTGGGTGTCCAACTTATACCTAAATCAAGCAGATGCACAAAGAAGTCATTACTGAGTACTCCTGGTTTGCCGGTAAGAACACCATGGTTAGACTGATCAAAGTTGACGTTGATGCTGCGTAAGCCACCGATTAAAACTGTCAACTCAGGAGCAGTTAAGTTCAATAACTGTGCTTTGTCCACCAGCAGGTCTTCTGCAATGGCACCATAATGTCCGGCAGCATAGTTGCGGAAACCATCTGCTTTGGGTTCCAAAACTGCGAAAGAAGTAACGTCAGTTTGATCCTGAGAAGCATCAGTGCGTCCGGGCGTAAATGGAATGCTGATTGAGAAACCGCCTAAACGGGCTGCTTCTTCAACACCTGCAACACCGCCCAATACGATCAGGTCTGCTAGAGAAATCTTTGCACCACCTGCATTTGCAGCGTTGAATGTCTGTTGAATTTTTTCTAGCGTATCGAGAATACCAGACAATTGTGCGGGGTTATTGACAGTCCAGAATTTCTGGGGAGCCAGCCGAATGCGGGCACCATTCGCCCCACCACGTTTATCTGAGCCCCTGAAAGTTGAAGCAGAAGCCCATGCAGTTCTTACCAATTGTGCAACCGAGAGTCCGGAGCTCAGCAATTGTTTCTTCAGATCATTGATTTGTTGCTCATTGACCAATGGATGCGTTACTGCGGGAACGGGATCTTGCCAGATCAGAACTTCTTCCGGTACCTCAGTACCCACATAACGGGTACGTGGACCCATATCGCGGTGAGTCAATTTGAACCAGGCACGGGCAAAAGCATCTGCAAACTCAGCAGGATTTTCGAAGAAGCGGCGAGATATTTTCTCGTAAGCCGGATCGAAACGCAGCGCCAGATCTGTTGTCAACATAAAGGGTGCATGTTTCTTGGATGGATCATGTGCATCGGGTACAGTACCGGCACCACCGTTGTTCTTGGGTGTCCATTGGTGAGCGCCTGCAGGTGATTTGGTTAATTCCCATTCGAACCCAAACAGATTTTCAAAATAGTTATTGCTCCATTGCGTAGGGGTGGTTGTCCACGCACCTTCTAGTCCGCTGGTAATGGTATCGCCCCCTTTTCCAGTTCCGAAAGTATTTTTCCATCCGGTACTTTGTTCTTCCAATGTTGCACCTGCGGGTTCTCTTCCAACATATTTTGACGGGTCGGCAGCGCCGTGGGTTTTACCTAAAGTGTGTCCGCCGGCAATGAGGGCAACCGTTTCTTCATCATTCATGGCCATGCGTCCAAAGGTTTCGCGAATATCCCTGGCTGAAGCAATCGGATCAGGATTTCCGTTAGGGCCTTCCGGATTCACATAAATCAATCCCATCTGAACGGCACCAAGCGGGTTCTCGAGTTCCCGGTCACCGGTATAACGCTTGTCACCCAACCATTCGGTTTCTGTTCCCCAATACACATCTTCTGCAGGTTCCCACACATCTTCACGTCCGCCGGCAAAACCAAAGGTTTTGAAACCCATGGATTCCAGCGCACAATTACCTGCCAGGATCATCAAATCAGCCCAGGATAATTTTTTTCCGTATTTCTGTTTCACAGGCCAAAGCAACAAACGGGCTTTGTCCAGATTGGTGTTATCAGGCCAGGAATTCAGGGGTGCAAATCGTTGCTGACCTGCGCCTCCACCACCACGACCATCGGCAATGCGATAGGTACCAGCGCTGTGCCAGGCCATGCGGATAAAGAATGGACCATAATGGCCATAGTCAGCCGGCCACCAATCCTGTGAAGTAGTCATTACTGCTTCAATATCTTTTTTCACGGCAGCCAGATCCAGGGAAGCAAAAGCTTCTGCATAATTAAAGTCTTTGTCCATCGGATTGGACAACTCCGAATGTTGGCGAAGAATATTCAATTTTAACTGATTGGGCCACCAATCGCGGTTACCGGTTCCGGCTCCGGCACTTTTCTTAACAGTGCCACCGGAGAATGGACATTTAGCTGCGGAATTATTTTCCATGGTTTGAAATTTTTATGCTTGAATGAATTAAGACAGGTAGCCTATGTAACGG
>JBJTTC010000074.1:0-8387 GCA_046079965.1 Sediminibacterium sp.
GCATTGAGTCTGCCGGAAAAGAGTTGCTTCACCTGTTGTCCCTGCGCATTGAACAGCAAAACATTTACTTGTCCGGCTGTCTTCATATCTATTTCATACATCCCTGCCCTCGTAACAGGATTGGGAAACAAGCGAACCTGAAATGAATGGGTAGCTCCGGCAGGATTCCCGGATAGCGAAGTGATGGGACCCGAAAGTGGCCGGTTGATGTACACTCTGTGTTCCCCGGGCTGCAGAGAGATTGACTGTACCGCCCCCGTTGCTGAAAAGGTAGCACCGGAAATATAATCATACCAGGTGCCTGCACCGGGAAAAGTTACTTGCCCTTCAACAGCATTCACGTCAAAATTGCCCACCACACAAATATTAGAGGTATCGGTAACCAATTGCATCCATTTAAAAGCTCCTGCCAGTGAAAAAGTGATGCGGTTGGAAGTAAAATTATTGCGGTACATCGGATGAAGCCGCAACTGATTCAGCTTACTATAAATATTGTACAACGCTTGCCGGCCTGTCTGCTGGGGATAGTCCCAACGAATTGGTTTATTCCCTGTTCTGCAATTGCTGTTCACACTACCATCCGTACAATAGTTAATAGAGAAGTCATACCCCAGTTCACCAAATTGCCAAATCATTTTGGGTCCGGGCGTTAGCAAACCAAATGCTGCAGTGAGCTCCATTCTTTTTAATGCGGTGGACAAAGTTCGTGTATTGTATGAACCGGCAGCGTTCCCGAATTGCAACGTTTTGTACATCAGCCGTTCTTCATCGTGACTTTCCATGTATCCCACCAAATGTGGTTGTGACCAGCCGCGGTTGGTGAAAAGATTTCCTTCAAAATTGCTGTTCGGCAGAAATCCCATAGCTGCTTCCTGAAAATTGTAGGTGTTGTTGCCCCAGAGCATCATCCCGTAATTACTGAGTTCTATCTCCTCTGAATTGGCAGCAAAATGTTCGAGAATGACGTAACTACCGGGCAGATACACCTGCAGTGAATCATAATAACGTTTCCAGATCGCCACACGGCTGGCATCATACTGTCCCCACTGCGCCACATTGGACCCGGAATTGTTTTGAGTGAACCCCTTGGACAAGTCGAATCGATAGCCATCAACTTTATATTCCTTCAGCCAATGCTCCATCACCCGGCAACTGAAATATCGCGTGGCTAGAGATTCATGGTTGAAGTCATTGAATACATTGAAGGGATGTCGCGCCGTTTCATTGAGCCAGGGATTATTGGCAGCAGGCTGGTTGAGGGCAGCGTTCCAGTACAACGCTGCTAAAGGACTCGCTCCGGTGGTATGATTCAGCACCACATCGAGCAGCACAGCAATACCGCGGCGATGGCAGGTATCGATGAATTCTTTTAGGGTGGCTGAAGGACCATAATATTTATCCGGAGCGAAGAAGAAGGCAGGATTATATCCCCAGCTTTCATTGCCATCGAATTCATTCACAGGCATCAACTGGATGGCATTTACCCCCAACCGTTGCAAATAAGTGAGCGTATCGCGCAACGTCTTCCAGTCATGCGCCTGAATAAAATCACGCAACAGTAATTCATAAATGATCAGCGAGCGCTTATCGGGCCGTTTAAAATTCTGAACTACCCAGTTGTAAGCCGGCCTTGCTGTTTGAAGAATGCCTACAATCCCTGTGGTCTTGCCGGAGGGATAGGGTTTCAGACCGGGATAAGTGGCAGCAGCAATGAAACCGTCGTTCCAGGGATCCAATATTTTCTCGCAATAGGGATCAGTTACCCGTAAATCGCCATCTACCAGGGACTGAAAAGCATATTCCGTTCCGGGCGTGAGTCCGGTAATTCGCAACCACCAATAATTGCCATCGGGAGTTTTACTCATGGCATAATTTGTCTGTTCCGTCCAATTGTTTCCGGGGAAATCACCAATGATTGAAACACGATTTTTACCCGGAGCATACAATACAAGGGTTGCGGATGTATTGTCACTTCCATAATTGATGCCATCGCGCACACCTGCCGGCAATGGTGCAATATTCGCACTGCCCGCAACAAAAAACCGAATGGTATCACGCAGCGTAGTAGCTCCATTTACTGCATGAGAAACGATTTCCTGGTTACCGGGTTGGCCTACAACCGGTGTGGCAGCTACCGACTGTGCGGCTGTAGCAGTTTGAATAATGGTACCATTGAAGTACAGCGTGAAGTTGGCAGCAGTATTCGATTGTACCAACACGGGAACCGATTCACCAATGGTTTTATTGATTGGCTCAACAATCGGAGTAAAGGTGGGCTGTAAAGGTGGGGTGATGAAGCGTTGTGCAAAAACAGAAGAATATACATTCAAGTACATATCACTCCCATCTATGTTGGTCTGCTTCAATGAACCATTACCGCTTCTGAAAAGAATAGCAATCTTCAAAATGGTTTCCCCTGCCGGAACACCATAATAAGCCCGGATGTTGCTGATGTCGTAACGCCAGCGATTGTTGCCCAACGAAACTGCCTGCAACTCCGGCAACAATTTCCCCCAGGGGCTCTGACTACCCAGTTTTACATATTTCCAATCTGTATTGCTGGAACTTAGATTCGTTATCACACCGGTATGAACATATACATCATTTACTGATGAGTAGTTGTTGAGGCCCTTATTCCCCTTCGAAGCATCAACGGTTATAGATAGATTGTCTGTATCTGTTGGAAACGGCAAACTGGTACTCAGCAATTGTGCCGTCAGATTCCCCGACAACAATAGCCACAACAAAGTGAGCGAAGAATACTTTCTGAGCATACTGCCTTGCAAGGTTTGAAACACAAATATGTACAAAAAACACATTAGTTTTATGAAAATATTCGAAGGAAAATTTCAGCATTCATATTCGGAGTAATTATCTCCTTCTTTAAAACACCATCAAGGCACGATGCAAATGACAATCTTTTCAATGCACAGAAGTTTACTACTAACAGTAGCAGCCAGCTGTTTTTTTTGTTTGCCAGTATCAGCGCAAATCAACAGGGCTGAGCCCCTGAACTGGTTTATCGGGATGAAAAATCCCCGACTGCAATTAATGGTAGAAGGGCCGGGCATTGGTTCGGCAAAACCCACGTTGTTTTATCCCGGGGTTCGCATTGAAAAGGTGATTCCTGCTGACAGCAAGAATTATTTGTTCATCGACTTATTAATTCAGCCCGGAACAAAGCCGGGAACGCTTACCATTGTCTTTCAATACCCACAGCAAAAAAAGGATACGCTGCGCTATCAACTATTGTCGCGCCAGCGAGATCCCAAAGAACTAAAAGGATTCCAATCCGCCGATGTCGTTTACCTCATCATGCCCGATCGTTTTGCCAATGGAGATCCCTCCAATGATGTGGTGGCAGGGATGAAGGAAGCAGCGGTAAGACGTGACCTTCCCGGAGGAAGACATGGTGGCGATCTGCGGGGTATCATCAACCACCTGGATTATATCAAAGACATGGGCTTCACCGCCATCTGGTGCACTCCCCTGCTGGAAAATAATATGGCTACTTACTCTTACCATGGCTATTCCATCACCGACCACTATCGCATAGACCCTCGTTATGGAACGATGGAAGATTATCGGGAGCTGGCTATGAAAGCAAGACAAAAGGGCATCAAACTCATCTTCGATGAAGTGTTGAACCATTGTGGTAGTGAACACCGCTGGATGAAAGACCTTCCTATGAAAAACTGGATCAACAAGGCAGATGCTTATCAAATCACTTCACACAAAAGAACTACCAACCAAGATCCCTATGCCTCCAATTATGATAAAGACTTAATGACACGTGGCTGGTTCGACAAAACCATGCCCGACATGAACAGTGAAAATCCATTGGTGGCCAACTATCTGATCCAGCGAAGCATCTGGTTCACAGAAACCTTGCAACTGGGGGGAATCAGGCAAGACACTTATGGTTATAGCAACAAAGAATTTTTGCGTCAATGGAGTTGTCGCATGATGCAGGAATATCCCAACTTCAGCATGGTAGGGGAAGAATGGAGTTACAATCCATTGATTGAATCCTACTGGCAGCAAGGGAAAAAGAACAGTGATGGATATATCAGCTGCCTGAATACAGTGATGGATTTCCCCTTACAACAAGCACTGATCAATGGTATTCGGGAGCAGGAAATACCATGGACTTCCACCGGCCTGACCCGTCTGTATGAGGCATTGGCGAATGATTTTGCTTATGCCAATCCCAACCAAATGTTGGTCTTCGGTGACAACCATGACATGGATCGGATTTTCACACAACTGAATGAGGACACGGCGCTCATGAAAATGGCCATTACATACCTTCTAACCATGCGGGGCATTCCGCAATTCCTGTATGGAACAGAAATATTGGCTTCCAATTCCAAACATCCCAATGACCACGGACATATCCGCATTGATTTTCCCGGTGGCTGGGTAGGTGATGGTATGAATGCTTTCACCGGTAAGGGCCTTTCGGTTGCACAAAAAAATATGCAGCAGTTCATGCGTGCAATGTTGCACTGGCGCCAACAACATCCTGCCATCACCCAAGGCAAAACCCTGCACTTCGCTCCTTATGATGGCATATATGTCTTCTTCCGTCATATACCCGGAGATACACTCATGGTCGTGATGAACCGCAACGAAAAAGAAATGCTATTGGATACCCGTCGCTTCGCGGAAATTATATCTCAACAGAGCATGGCGCAGCCTATTTTTCAGGAACAATCTATTCCACTGAAAGAGCCCTTGCGCATAGCCCCGAAAACTGCCATGGTATTCGAGGTAAAACAGGGAAAGATTGAAAACATTAGAAGGAATTAAATATCCTAACGGTCATTAGTTTTTGGGCAATTCTTGTTTACTTTGCGGAAGTTTCAACGACTTGCCATGAAAATTTTACAAGACTCGTACACCGATGGATTTTTTGACGTCAGCGCCTCCCATGGATTTTTACCTACCGCTCCTCCGCTAGAAGTTCTGCCCGAAACCTATCATCCACTGCAAGAACTACTCGACAACATGCCGGTAATGAAAGAAGACGGTACCGGCGGCTACCTGCATTATCCCGGAAAAATTCATACAGCTGCAGCCAAGCTACCCAACTTTCTTGAGCAAGTGAAGGCGGAAAAAGATATCCGCGTTATTCAGGCGCTCTACAGGGCTTATGCATTTCTTACATCTGCCTATACGCTGGAACCTGCCTTTCAACATTTCCGTGAAACCGAAAAATATGGCAAAGCCAACACGATATTACCTGCTCAAATTGCACAACCGATGGTGGCTGTTTGCGATCGGCTGCAGGTATTTCCCTGGCTCGATTACCATTATGGATACTCTTTAGGGAACTTCAAAAAAAATGATCCGAATGGTCCGTTAGAGTGGCATAACCTCTCTATGTGTGTTCGCTTTTCCGGCCAGCCGGATGAAGCAGGCTTCATTTTACTGCATGTTGACATCAACCAGTTTTCCCCTGCATTGGTGGGTTCTGTGATGAAGGCATTTCAATCGATTGAAAAGAATGACTTCCCATCAGTGGAACAGGCGCTCGATGACAACCTCGATACCCTCACCCGCATGAACATCCGCAGAAAAGAAATGTGGAAGGCATCGCGCTGGCAGCATTACAACGACTTTCGCGTTTTCATCATGGGTATCAAGGGCAATGAGGAAATTTTTGGGGATGGTGTTACCTATACCGGCGTATGGGATACGCCACAACAATTCCGCGGTCAGACAGGAGCGCAAGATGATATCATTCCCATGGAAGATATTTTCTCCGGTGTGACCAATTTTTATCCCAAAAACGAGCTCACCGCCTACCTGCTCGACCTCAGAAAATACAGACCGCTAGTTGTGCAGCATTTTTTCAATGACCTGGAAGCACAGGTAAAAAATATCCATGCGGAAGGCATGAGCGGCTATTTACATCAACGTACCTCCGCCACCGGATTATCGCGTTTATTGGGCATCCTTGAACAGATTTATCATTTCAGGAATGGACACTGGCAGTTTGTGCAGAAATACATCATGGCCAATACCCCTTATGCCAAAGCAACGGGAGGAACACCTATCACCAGTTGGTTGCCCAACCAAATCACCGCTGTATTGCAGCAGATGGATACAGTATTGTCTTTGCTGGATAATATGAAAAATGCTCCCGATGAAAAAGGAGCACAAATCATTGCATCCAATCGCTCTACACTGGACCATAAAAAACAATTGCTGGCAGACCAGTTATCAGAGGTAAGCCAGGAGACTTATTCTGCAGATACTATATTTTCACTGAACACCAAATATGGCCTCTCAGATCAGAATACATAGCAATGCACTTGCCATGCAGCAGGAAGAATTATTGAAAATAAAAATATTACCTAATCAATAATTTAGTGGCCGGAAGAACACAAATCCGGAGGGAAATTCTTACTATTGTTTTGAATTCCTGTTTCGATCTATTATCGGGGAATCATCTCCATGTCAAATCACCCTCTTAGAAAAGAAACCAATTGCCTGAACTGTGGCGCAGCAGTATCCGACCGTTTCTGTAGTCACTGCGGTCAGGAGAATACTGAACCCAGAGAAAGCTTCTGGCAATTGTTGGTACATTTCTTCAATGACTTCACCCATTTTGATGGAAAATTCTTCTCCACCATTCGTGTGTTGTTATTAAAACCGGGCAAGCTTACGAATGAATACATCGCCGGCAAAAGAGCCAGCTACCTGCACCCCATCAGGATGTACCTGTTCATCTCCTTTGCCTATTTCATCTTACAATACCTTGTTCCTTCCACTGAAGAAATAGATCAAAAAATCGACGAGCGGGTGGTTACCAGAGATTCTGTTGTTCGTTTGCTGGACAAAAAAATCATTGAACTCAATCAAAGCATTACCGATAGTATTCCCGAGATCATTCAATTGAAGACCCGAGAAAAAGTGCTGAATTTGGAAATGAGTCGCTGGAAATTGAAATTGGACAGCAGTCAACTGAGCAGCATTTATAGTACCCTCACTTATTCCTCGGTTGAATCAAATGGAACAGGTTACAAACTCA
The DNA here is from genome assembly GCA_046079965.1 of Sediminibacterium sp. Taxonomy (GTDB): domain Bacteria; phylum Bacteroidota; class Bacteroidia; order Chitinophagales; family Chitinophagaceae; genus Sediminibacterium. Next base: position 7,040 of record JBJTTC010000074.1, read on the forward strand.
AAATTAAAAGTAACGGCGATACGCTATCTTTTTCAAATGTTGATACCCCGATCAGTCCTGCTTTGTATGAATACTACCAGCAACAATTACCGGTTGAAAAACGTGACGGCAAAGTAGTTCACTTTATCATGAAAAAAACTGCCGAATTGAGAGAGAAATACAACGGTGAAGAAGGTAGATTTATGCTCGACCTGGAAAAAAAATATTCCCTGTACCTTCCAAAATTGTTATTCGTATCTCTCCCAATCACTGCCTGGATTTTGTTACTGTTGTATCGGCGCAAAAAAAAATGGTGGTACACAGAACATGCAATTCTTACCATTCACCTTTATTGTGGTACCTTCTTGATTCTCCTGCTGCAATTGCTTACCAGCACCCTGCTATCTGCTTTACACGTACCGTTACTGAAAACAATTGTCGAAAATATTTGGTTCTTCCTTGTAGTGCTGTACAACTTTTTCACGCTGTATCGATTTTATCAACAGTCGGTTGGCAAGACTCTTTTAAAAACGTTCCTATTCTTGTTTTTACAAGTTATTGAAATGTGTTTTCTAATTGTAGTTTTTCTATTGATATCACTCGCCACCCTATAAAGTCTGAAGATTTTTCCTAAAGGAAAACAGCTAGACCCTGATTAATGTTTGCCGGTAAGTGGAACCATGACTCTGTCGGCTCCCTTGTGGTGGAAGGCCTCATGCATGCGCCCCTTATCGAACATTTTTTCATGCTTCGACAGAACAATGGCAGCTACTCCGTTACCAATGAAATTGGTGATGGCCCGTGCTTCCGACATGAAGCGATCTACCCCCAGCAAAAGTGCCAGTCCTTCAATAGGTATGACTTTGGTAGCAGTAAGTGTGGAGGCGAGGATGATGAAACCGCTTCCGGTTACACCCGCTGCTCCCTTGGAAGTGACCATCAAAATACCGATGACCGTGATGATCTGACCCATGTTCAATTGAACATCGAATACCTGCGCGAGAAAAATAATAGCCATGGACAAATAGATAGAGGTACCATCCAGATTGAACGAATAGCCGGCAGGTACTACCAGTCCCACCACCGATTTATGACAGCCCATGCCTTCGAGTTTTTCCATCAAAGAAGGTAAGCCGGCTTCTGAAGAGGAAGTACCTAAAACAATTAACAATTCATTTTTGATGTAGGAAAGAAATTTCCAGATACTAATGGAATAATACCGCAACATCGAACCAAGCACCACAAAAAGAAAGAGTGCCATGGTGAGATAAACACACAACATCAGTTTTCCCAACGGAAGCAGGGAGGCGATGCCATATTTGCCGATGGTATAAGCCATACCGCCGAAAGCTCCGATGGGTGCCAGTTT
>JBJTTC010000075.1:0-7656 GCA_046079965.1 Sediminibacterium sp.
AATATTGACAATTCGCTTCAGAGTAAGGATGAATTACGTGTGGAGAAAAAATATGGAAGCTGCAATCAGGGAAAAGAGCAAATTCTTTTTGAAGAACACGGGTACCATAATGGGGAAGGTAAACCGTAATGTGACCCCGATTCTCGGGGTTTGCATGTATTACTTTTTCTTTTATGATCGGATTGAAGATGTTTTCATCGTACGATTTAAAATGGAGTCCGACATATTGTTGTGCCCATCCATAATATCTCAGGATCATTTCACCTATCAGGTCTTTTTTTTCAGGTCGCGGAGTCAGTTTGCTTTGAAAACTGGCCTGGTGACCGAAACCTATGCTTGCTTTCTTTTTGAGCCGACAAGCCAGAGAAGTAATGCTTTCAAAATCATTGATCACCAGATCATAATTTTGCACGGGTAAGTCCATCGCCTGCTTAACCGCTGCCGATAATTGAAGTTCTTTTCCAATTTTCCAATAATCGAGTTTTCCTTTCGGACTGTAAAAAAGACTCAGACCATTGCTTCGAAATTGTACGGGTAAATCTACCTGAAGGTGACTATTGCTGCCACTTAAAAAAATATCAACCTCCCCATATTTTTTCAGGTAGGGAACTATTTCAATGGCTCTTGCTATGTGTCCGTTTCCGGTGGCCTGCACTGCGTATAAAATTTTCATCTGCTACTTTTTTATTTTTTGGCTGAGCCGGTAAAGGCAATTTGTTGCGATACCAGGTTTTCAATGGAAAGCACCTTGCTCAAGGGAACAATCTTTGTCTTTTTTTCTATGGCGGGCATAGCATTTTGATCGTGGTGGTAAATGCTCCATTGACCATTTTCATATTCCAGGGAAGTCAGGTTTTCAATCCAGTCACCGCTGTTGAGATAGGTAACGGTTCCTTTGTCAGTTTTGATTTCCCTGTATTGTGGTTGGTGAATATGTCCACATACAACAAAGTCATATTGGTTTTCAATTGCCAGTTCGGCAGCCGTCTGTTCAAAATTGTTGATCCAGGCCACTGCTTTTTTCACCCCATTCTTGACTTGCTTACTCAAACTCATTTTTTCTCTTCCCATCAATGTCATGAGATAATTGATGGCGCGATTGAGCAGAATGAGCAGATCGTATCCATATCCTCCCAGTTTGGCAATGATCTTGGCAGAACCACGGGTAGTTCTGTCAAAAACGTCACCGTGAAAAATCCAGGTTACTTTTCCGTCCAGCTCTAATATCAATTTATCGGTAAGCTCCAGCTGGCCTATCACCAGATCACTATAGCGGCGCATGATTTCATCGTGGTTTCCGGTGATGTAAACGACCCTCGTACCTAGGGAAAGAAGGCTGAAAATTTCTTTAATGACCTGCATGTGGGACTGAGGAAAATATCTTTTACTGAATTGCCAGATATCGACAATGTCTCCGTTCAGGACAAGTGTCTTGGGTCTGATGCCGCGTAGGTATTGCACCAACTCATCGGCATGACAGCCAAATGTGCCTAAATGCACATCGCTGATAACGACCAGTTCTACTGATCTTCTGTTCATAGTGGGTAGTTTGTCAAAGGTCAACCGGTTGTATTACCTCATTCTTACGCAATAATTAACCACTGATGAATTTTAGATTATTAAATTGTAAAAATTTCGAATTGGCATACTAAAACCCTATTCAAAAACATTCCACCTTACAAAAAGGTGAGATGATAAAAGCGAGGGATTTTGGTGAGCATTTTTTATGGGGGGTGGGTATGTCGGCACCACAAAATGAAGGCGCTGCTTTAGAAGATGGGAGGGGGCTATCAATATGGGATGTTTTTTCCCGGAGAGTGACGGCCATCAGGAGTGGAGGAAAACCAACTCATGCAGCGATGTTTTATCACCGCTACAAAGATGATTTACTGCTGGTGAAAGCTTTGGGCTTCCGTACCTTCCGATTTTCGATTTCATGGAGCAGGGTCTTGCCCCAGGGAACCGGCAAAGTGAACCAGGCAGGTCTTCAATTTTATCATGCATTGTTAGACGAGTGTTTGGCATTGGGCATAACTCCGGTAGTAACCTTATATCATTGGGATCTGCCTCAGGCATTGCAACGTGAGGGAGGATGGACCAATCACCAGATAATAAAGTGGTTCAATCGGTATGTTAAATTGTGCTTGCAGGAATTCAGCGGAAAAGTGAGGTACTGGATCATCATGAATGAACCCTTTGCTTTTACCGCATTGGGGTACATGACCGGTATGCATGCTCCCGGGAAAATGGGACCCCGTTCCTTTTATCTCGCAGCTCACCATGCTGCTTTGGCAACGGCAGAAGCTTCAAAGTTGATCCGCAGCTTGGATCCCATTGCCATCATTGGAAGCAGCTTTTCTTTTAGCGAGACACAACCTTTTCAGCCAACAAAAAACGACCTGGCTGCTGCGCATAAAGCAGACCTTTTGCTCAATAGATTTTTTCTGGAAGCTGCTATAGGAATGGGGTTCCCCATGACCGAATCCTTTCCTGTCATTGAAAAATTTCATCTCTTCAACCGCACCTGGCGTTACAAAGACGCTTATCAATGTGACCTTGATTTCATCGGTTTTCAGAATTACTTCTCTGTTACAGTCAGAAACAATCCCTTTGTACCCTATTTAGGTGCTTCCGAAGTAAGTGCCCAATCTCGTCGGATGCCTCACACAGCTTTGGGATGGGAAATCAATCCAGATTCCTGTTACAGAATGTTGCATCGGATTGCTGCTTACCCGGGTGTGAAACGAATCATCATCACTGAAGGCGGTTGTGCTGAAAAAGAGAAATTGAATCAGGGAAGAATAGAAGATACAATGCGCATCAATTATTTCAAACAATACATCTCAGCTGTTTACAGGGCAAAATCTGAGGGGGTGCCCATTGACGGATATCTTGTATGGACGCTGACCGATAATTTTGAGTGGGCATTTGGCTATACGGCTCGCTTCGGCCTTGTTCGGGTTGATTTTCCGGGTCAATTGAGAACCATCAAAGAATCCGGATATTGGTTTAGGTCATTCCTGGAGGGAACAAGCCATATTTCATAATAAATCCAATACCTTTTTCAATTGGCGCTCAGTTTTCTTTTCTGCCGCTTCTGTCTGTTCCTCTATCCGGTTAATCGCAAAAGCAAATTGTGTTCTAAAGGGTAGTGGATCTGTGTCTCCCGGTTCTTTTTCTTCCAGGTGTTGGCGAATCATCCAACATTCGTGCCATTTGCCTATGTTTTTTTCTAACTGAGTGATTGACTGAACATAGGACTTAGAAGGTGCTTTTAATTCTTCCAGACAATTGAGGGCATAGATCCATCTTTTTATTTGTTTCCGGATCTCATGCCAATCTTTCTTTCTCGATTTTCGGAGGCTTTTTTTCAGCGATGAATTCAATTCTTGCCAGTATTGATCTGATAAGATTGGATGTGTTCTGTTAGCAAGCTGTTCTGCTTTTTTTATTCCTTTTCCGACCTGAACCTGGTATTCTGTTAACAGCCGCTGCAGCTGGTTAAGTTCATTTTTGATGTTTGACTCATTGCATTGTAATTCTTTTTCTAAATCAATTCCCTCCTCTACAAGCCATTCATTTAGCAATTGCAATTCCCGAACTACACCTGCCTGTTTGAACAAATGCCTTAACTGGTCGGGTAGTTTACCCAGAGCTGATTTTCCGTGTATCCGGAATAGAAAATGCTGACAAAATTTTAGTTTTTTGAACAACACCCTTAAATCATGCAAACCAGCCATCGTTGGTTGACTGCTGTTTTCGAGCCAGCAATTGAACAACGAGTGACTGGTTTGCCTGAAGTACGTCTGAAACCTACCTTTCATGCGAAAATTTACTTATTTCATTTGGTTGGTTTCAAAATTTAAGTATGAATAAATTGTTAAGTTGATTGAAGTCGAAGCACCAATTTTGATCCATTTATCTTTTTTCTCAATTCAAATCCTTGTTCTTTTATGCTGCCTGGTTACCGCGGTTCAAATTAATTTCACGGGCTCTGTAAAGGTTTTTAACTGAAGCAGTTGTTGAAGAAGGCTTATTCGAAGGAGTGGAAATGGTCTGACCGGGTAATGCCCTGAATAAACTGATCAGTATGAGAGATAGGGCAGGAGCAGCCATAGCAGTCATCATCCAGATAGCTTCACTTCTGTTTCTTTGTGCAGCCATTCCTTTGATGATGAAGGCAGTGGCAATTCTTGCAACAACGAATGCTGCAGTTACAGGAAGGATGTTGGTCAAAACATCACTCAATTCAACGTATTCCAATCCGAATGCAGCAGTCATGAACATGGTAGGAATCATAAAGCAGAAGAAGCCAACTTTCAGCAAATTATGGTCGATGCCCTCATTGGCTGATTCAATGTTTGAACCAGCTGTGCGGTTGATGTTTACTACCGGACTCACATTGATGGCAGCAACTTTTAGTTCGGCAGACTTGCGTTTGTCTGATTTTGAAGAAGCTTTTTTCTTACCGATGGCATTTCCAAATAAGCTCATCATAATCAGTGAAAGGGCAGGGGCTATCATTGCAGCAGACATCCAGGCCAATGCAGGGTTATTTTTTTCAGCTGCCAATCCTTTCATAACATAAGCGGTGGCAATTCTTACGGCAAGGAAAGCTGCTGAAACCGGAACGATGTTGGCCCAAACATCATTCATAGACAGATAGTCCAATCCCAGGGTTGCTGAGATAAACATGGTCGGAATCATAAAGCAGAAGAAACCAACTTTGAGCAGATTCTGATCGATGCCTTCTTTGTTGGCAGTTTCTGAAAGTTCAGAAGAACTGTAAGCAGAAAATGATTGTGCCATTACAGGTCTCATGTAGAGAGCGGTGGCAACTCGGCTGTTGTTGAGGTAAGTAGTTGACATAACGTGTTTTTTAAATTTTATTGGATTTTGTTTAGAGTGGTTGATTGCTTGATGTGTATGTAAAAGTTGTTGTAAGTATATTCCAGGGAAAGAGCGATGTATTATTGTTGGCGATCAATTGAAGTCCGGAAAATGGTTGCTTCATTTTTTTAGTAAAAGCCACACAAACGGTTAGGATATTTTTCGTTTGCGGGCTTTTACTGTTTTGGGTGGTTTGGTTTTTCATCTCAATTATGTTTTCGTTTTTCGATTTTTTTGTTTGTTTCGATGATGTAAAAGTAGCTCGGTGGGGAGGGGTGAAACAAGAGGCAAAACACTCAATTTTCGGGGGGGAAAACCCTGAAGGCAAGAGATGGATTTCCCTGATTGCGGAAAAATGTAACAAAGCACTATGCCTTGAAACCCTTTGTAGTAAAGGGTTTTTTCCAATTTGTGTGTAGAAAATAGTGATACCGGATTTTCCCTTTTCAGGTAGATTTAGGAGAGCTGTTGTAGGTCGTTTTTTCTATCGAATAGGGTTTTTCTAACCCTTTTTCAGGGAAAACCCTCCCTTAAAAAAAGAGTTTTATGTTCTGTGTGGCCCAATAAAAACCTTCCATCGTTTTGTTGTAATCATAGAAAAACTTTGCATTACTTATTATTCAGTGAAGGAAAATATCAATGAATGCCTGTTGGAAAAATGACCGGGGACCCGATAAACAATAATTGACTCCCCCGGGGCTCAATTGATCGGTTGTTGGACGGATTACCAGTCAATTCAAAATAGAGGTATAAAATACCTAATTTTTCTTTTTTAAATTAAATTAAAATATAATATATTAACTATTATCATATAACACTTAACAGATATATTTTCATAATCAAATAAAAACAGGGTTTTTCCGGTGAATTTTGAATAAGTTTTTTGTACATATTTGTAAGGATTTATTTAACAAAACCTGGAGTAGTTAGCAAAGTGTTATTTAAAATACTTACTAGTGTTTGTTTTTCTGGTATATAAATTTGTTAAATGAAGGAGTTATAGATTTTAAATATTAAATATTTTTTGACAGGATGCTTCCCTGAAGTAATCTTTGTGAAATAGCAACAACTCGCGAAAACAACCATGTCAACCATACTTTTTCGCCCTTTCTTTCATGAGTACCTCTTTTTTCCCTTGCAGGTACTTTGGTGGCTTCAGCTGGCATTATTCATGCTGTTGCTTTCCGTAGTAGCCGCTGTTTACTTGTATTACCAGGCAGTTAAAGCCAAAAAGGAAGTGTTGGTGGCAAAAGACATGTTGCGGGTGCAATTGGAAATACAGGACCTTACATTTTCCGCGATCAGTAAAGAGGTGCATGACAATGTTGGTCAGATATTGAGTCTGGTGAAGATGCAATTGAACCTGCTTTCTGAGAGCAGTGAAACACAAAACTATCTGCTGGAGGAAGCCAAATCTAACATCAGTCTTGCCATGGACGATTTGAGAGAAATCGCGAATGGATTAAGCAACCGAAAGCTGGTCTCCCTGGGTTTAATCTCATCCCTTGAACATGAGGCCGCCCGCCTAAACGAGACCGGCAAATGTCAAGTTACTATTTTGGTAGAGGGAAATCCACTTCCTGTTTCTGATACCCAGCACCTCGTCATTTTCAGGGCCGTTCAATATTTTTTGAACCGGCTGTCACAGGAAGAAGGGGGCAATAAAATAATGCTGAAAATATGTTTCTTCGACAATAACTGGCAAGTCATTATATATCGTGCCGGATCTTACAAAGACTGGAAAGGATTAACCAGAAAAGAATTTCTCGATGAACATGCCTTGGTGTTGCGCAGGTTATCAATAATAGGTGGTACCTTTACCATCAGCACCGAAGGAGAAACGCAAATTTTAATAAATATTCCTTATGTCTGATCAACATCAGATCGCAGTAGTAGATGACCACACCCTCTTTAGAAAAGGTCTGATTTCATTGATCAATGTTTTTCCCCAGTATAAGGTTACACTGGAAGCATCCAATGGAAAGGATTTTATCAACCAGTTACAAACCAGCAGTCTCCCCGAAATTGTGCTCATGGATATATCCATGCCCGAAATGGATGGGTATGCAACCTGCGAATGGCTGAAAATCAACCATCCCCAGATAAAAGTCCTGGCATTGAGTACAATGGATGCTGAAACGGCCATCATTAAAATGATCAGATGTGGTGCCAAAGGTTATATAGTAAAAGATGCCGATCTCACAGAACTGAAACTCGCATTTTCTGAATTACTCTCCGTCGGGTTCTTTTACAACGAACAGGTCTCCCGCAAAGTAATTCACTCCATTAACCGGATTGTGGATGAGAATGACCAGAAGAATGCCGTTTCGAAACTGACAGAAAATGAATTGACTTTTTTGCGCCTCTCCTGTAGTGAGAAAACCTACCAGGAAATCGCAGCTGAAATGTTCAAGAGCGAAAAGACCATTGATGGCTACCGAGGCGATTTATTCAAAAAACTGAATGTCAGCAGTCGGGTTGGAATGGTAATGTATGCCATAAAAAATGGCATAGTTCAGCTATAGACACAAACAGATCATTCTGTTTTATTTCCACTCATACCTTCCTCCCTCCACTGGTAATTATTTCAGCCTCCCGGCAAAAAAAATAACCAATTTTGTAATAAGAACCCAAAAAACCCTACTAACAAAAAAAACAAAACCATGAAAAAAATTTTACTGTCAGCAGGTATGCTGCTTTTCTCATTTACCGTTGCTAACACCTTTTTGATGTTTAACTTCAACCACTGTATGTACATTTCCACGG
>JBJTTC010000076.1:0-3908 GCA_046079965.1 Sediminibacterium sp.
ATCATCAAAAATAAAACTGCTGATTACTGTTTTGCTAGCAGGAGTTAGTGCCGGAGAACAAACCGGAGAACCATTGATGGTTACCGAATCACGCCCTCCTATCATAGCACCGGTGGCAGAATATACTACCAATATGGATTGGTCATCTTTTTCCGGTAGCGTTCCCAGCATCGCCATCATACGATTGCCTTCCGGTATGCCGCGGAGATAAACTAGCGGATCCGAATGGCTGAAGGCAGGAAAGAAATAAGAGATCTTTCGTTTGCTGCTGTCAGCAGGAATAAGTTCAATTTCATGAGGGTTGCCCGGCTTAATTATTGCGGGACCCCAGTTACCGGTATCACCTGCAGTAATTCCTGTAATTGCTTCTGCCATTTTTCTGGCTCCGTTATTTTTTTTCAGCGGATAGATATTGATCTGGGCACCCGACATTGGCTGGTTATCACCCAAAAGAACTGCTTTGCCAGCAATAGATACTTTTTTTCCATTACCAATAGGTATGAAGTCTTTCTTATCACGATTGAAAAATTGTAGCATGGCTTTTAGTGATGTTTTACCGGTTGCCACCTGATAGTGGTCTTCCTCTGTGAGTGCCAGATTAGAAGCACCTTCGGTTGGGCCAGCTGAATTGCCTGACACTTTATCTCCGGAGGAAAAAATAGTAAGGCATCGATCGTTGGGGAACCAGTCGTAACTGCCTGTCCATTTTCTGCTGCCGATGTGTACGTAATGCGCCACTTTGGGTGCCTGCTGGCTGTCTTTCAGGAAGTTTCTGGCAAGTCCGCCTCCTGCGGAATGCCCTACCAGATCAATCTGTTTCGCGCCGGTAGTTGTAAGAACGCGGTCGATGAATTGGGCGAGTTGTTGTTCAGTTTTTTTTCCGCTGCCGGCGATGCTGTTCCAGTCAAATGCATAAAGTCGGTCGGTACAATATCCAGATTGTCTGAAATAGTGAACTGCGTTTGACCAGGTATCTCCGGAAGCCAGGAAGCCATGGATAAAAACAACCGGCCGCAGGGATGTATCGCATTGAGCGGAAGCAGTGGAAGCTACCAGTAAAAGGAGGAAGATTTTTTTCATTGATAAAAATTGGCAGTTGTAAGTAAGATAAAATTAGCGAGAAAATAGCAGTAGAGACTATTTGGGGTAAGATTTCGATAAGGCTTCATAGACACAATGGACTGGTGAAAAATTCGATGAACTATTTTTTGAAAGCAAAGTGAAGAAAATATAAAGAGAATGGTTCAAAAGGAATTTATTAATTGGAGAAAGGTCTTCTGCTGTCATGTTATTGTCATTTTTACACTGCGGCATAAAATTTGTAAGAATATTTCGAGAAATTAATTTACCAATAACACGTTAACATTTACCTATTATGTTTAGAAGTATTTTTTATTTTTTCTTTTTGATTCTTTTTCCTTGTTCTATGATGGCCCAAAATCCCTTAGATTTATTAAAGGGCAAGGGAGGCAATGGTTCGGGTGAAATGGCAGCCGGCTTGAAGGAGGCATTGGAGAAAGGGGTTCAATCTGCTTCGGGTAGGTTGTCGAAGGAAAATGGCTTTTTACAGGATGCGGCAGTAAAAATTCTTTTACCTACAGAAGTTCAGTCTGTAGAGAGAACAGCACGCCAATTTGGGTTGGGGAGACAAGCTGACAATCTTATTACAAGTTTAAACAGGGCTGCGGAGTCTGCCTGTACTGATGCAGGATCAATATTTTTTGCTGCGATTCGGCAAATGAATGTTACGGATGCAGTGGGTATCGTGAGAGGGGCTGATACATCAGCCACTCAGTTTTTACGTCGTACTTGTAGTGGGCAACTTGCGAACCAGTTCAGGCCGGTAATTGATCAGGCGCTTGAAAAGAACGGTACCAAGAAACTCTGGAGCGATTTTTTTTCTGCGACCAATCGATTTTCAAGAAATCCGGTGAATACAGATTTGACGGCGTATGTTACTGAAAGGGCGCTTCAGGGATTGTTTCATTATGTAGCGGAAGAAGAGAAGGAGATCAGAAAAAATCCAATGGCAAGAACGAGTGATGTGCTAAAGAGGGTATTTGGAAATCAGTAGTTTCTTTGATAAACATCATTCCGGTATCTGGGATATAATCAGTCTTTGATGCATCGAACAGATAACCCAATTCCTCTGATGCCATGGCTTCTGAAAACCATATTACTGGTATTGTTCAGGTAGCGGGTGCGGGCAAATTTAGCGTCATGGGGTGTTGAACTCCACCAATAGCCATAATTTCCACCGGCAAGAAATAAACCGAAAAAATTGCGGCTACCACCTGGGAGTCCGGCAAAACCGCTTTCATTGGTACCATTACCATTTTCTTTCCAGCCGAATGTGCTTTTCATTTTTTTTCCGGCAGTTTTTTCATCCCCCAAAGAACTGGTAAGGTTTGTCCATTCTACATCATTGGGAATGTGCCATCCTTCAGGTGCCAATCCCCTGCTGTCTATTACTGCATACCAGTTGTATAGTTTTCCATATTTTGGTCCGTTGGCGGGGTCATTTTCAAAATAGCACCAGGCGGGTTGTTGATTTTTAGCTGCTTTTTCCCATTCTTCCGGACTCTTTGCTTCGGATATCTTATCTCCGTTACGAAAAACATCCATATTCAAATTGTTACCCATCCATTCCTGGTTTCCAATTCGTATTGACTCATTTCTTTTATCAAAGATTTGTTTTTCAATAAATAATTCATTGGATTGTTTGAATGCATCATCAAAAATGAAGACATTACCGAGTATTCCCCAACCTATGTATTTATCGGGCTCATATCTCCGGTCACCGAACTCAAACAAGCTCTTCATTTTGGTAATTGAAAAAAATACAATGTTTTCCCGAACGATTGCTTTTTCAACCATCGATTGATTAGGGGATTTCGTATTACCAGCAGTTTCAAATTGATTGTTGCCCACGGAACTTTGCGGTAACGTATTGTCTAATTCCTTGATCACAGCTTCGAGATGGGCGTCTGAAGATGGATTGGTGAGGGCAAAGGTTATCAGCAACAGAATGATGATAATTAAAATTCGTTCACTTTTCATAACATCATTTTACCGGTGAAGCAAATAATTTCAAAATAAAAATATTTGAACTTAGACTTTGATTTGTTGACTAAGAGGTTTATTAAAGAATAAAAGTAGCTTGAATAAACAGGATAAAATTACTAATAGGTATCAAGTAAAAGTTCGTGATTTGTTCCAATCTGCCAAATCTGTTTACAAGAGCAGTTGGTTAGCATGGAAAGAGTGTGATTTTCAGCGGGTTATAGAAGAGGCTGTTATCCCGAGGGCTATGGGAACTTGAAGTTTTTACAAAACGGAAGAAGTTCAATCTATTTTTGGTTGAACTAGAAGGAATTGAAGTTTGACAATAGTCCTTGGTGTAGAAACTTTTTTACTAGATACGTAAAGCTTTCCCAGAGATTCCTAAACCAATTTTATTTTTTTGAACCTTTTAATTCTAAACTTGGTGATCCAGGTGCCGACGATTCGCCGAAGGCAATTGTGATAACGATATGCTCATCGCACATTTCAGTATAGATAAGATGTATCAAAAGTTTATGGTAGTCCCGGCGAGAATCCCTGCCTGCCGGCAGGCAGGCCTGTCCGCCTCTGGTGGAGTACTTGAATCAAAAGTTTATGGTAGACTTGACTACCGTTGGTTCTAACCAAATTAAGGGTGATTTGGAGGTTATCCTGAATTTTTAATTCACCCTGTTATTTTCAAAACCATTATTATTTTACAAACAAAATAGTAGTATCGACTTTAATGATTTCAAATCTAATTCAGCGAGATTTAAGCGCTTTTATCGACTATCATTAAAAATGGCTGCCAAGTCTCTATTCTTGATTTAAGTTCTCAATTTTGACTTATATCTCATTAATATAAG
>JBJTTC010000077.1:0-23687 GCA_046079965.1 Sediminibacterium sp.
TTTTCTATTTACCCGCATTTATCACTACTTTGGAAATATCCGTAAATACTTCCGGTAAGGCCTGTTTGATGCGCTGATAAGTTGCAGAAGAGATGTTAACCTTGTCAAAGGGTACATACTTTACATACTGTTTATTTTCGCCAACTTTTCTGCCATATTTATACCCATACGTAAACCAACCATCTTCCTGTAATTCGATCTCTGATAGATCTTTGTTGGGAATTGTAATAAAAAATAAATCCTGCTCTTGTTTGTTGCTGGTGTTTTGCAGCCGTTTCTCTCTCAATGCGAGATACGCCTCTCTGGCCGTCTCATAAGAGGGGTCAATCAGGGCTACTTCCCGGGAAAGAAAGTCCCGATAACGATGCCCTCGCTCATCTTGATAGTCATATAATTCAGCCAATACCTGTTGAATGATGGGACGCATAAAAGGATAATGGGTACAACCCAAAATCAACGTATTCATCGGTAAGTTCATTTTGTTTTGCCGCATTTTTTCTAACATACTTACAAGGTGATACCTAACGTAGTTTTCCGGATCATTCAATTGTATATCTTGACAGGCTCCCTTTTCATCATATTCGCACAACAGTTTATTTCCGGTTCTATTGAACCGATAAATAGACATTAGGGTTGTGTCAATCTTATACTGAGCGTTTTTCACCGAAGGCCCTTTGTATTCTTTCCTGTAGCTTGTGGCAGTATCCATATAATAACTCCAGTCTCTGTCAATGCTCTCAGCTAATCCGGTACCACCCTGGCTAACTATTACCGGTTCCCGCATGCCTAATTTGGAAGACATCTCTATGAGGGTTCTGGGATATCCATTCGATGCAACGGTACCGGCAGTGGCAAATACTCCAATGGCGCCGAGTCCTTTTTCTCTCTGATGTTGTAATGCAGCTTTTACTCCTGCATCGATCACTCCAATTACAGAAATGGTATATCCCTCAGTATGGAGAAATTCACGAATATCAGTTAATGCAAATGCTGTTGCAGTGTTACAGGCAAGCACCAGCATTTTTGCCCTTTCCTTCTCACCTTGCTGCCAACCTGTTTTTGATAAGGAAACATAGGAATTACCCAATAAAAAACGCATATTTTTCAAAATGTGCTCTTTGAGTAATGATGTCTTATTCTCGGCTGCATAATTTCCATAAGGCATATTGGCCTGATCAGCCAGGTATTGAAAATGCTCCGGTTGAAAGTCCGGTAAACCATCTTTTCCGGGTGCGCCGGTTAAGTTGTTGAATTCATCTATTGTCAGCAAGGCTTCCAAAACAGTCAATCCGCCGGTTCCGGAATCGAAAACTCCAATGGGTGAGGAAGAGCCGGTTTCTTTTTTCTGTGCCAGGGGATGAGCACAAATAATCAATGATAAAAACAGCGGCAGAAGTATATTTTTAAAAACAAATTTAAGTAGCGGGTTCATCATGTTGTTTTTTACGTGGTAGCAGCAGACCATGAATGATGATGGATCCAATGAATGGTATGGAGATTGCATTCACAGGGTTTAGTTGCCAGGCACTATGAAAATGAACAAATAATTGATACCAAGATAAAAAATTCCTTAGTAACAGTAAAAATTATTTGATGATTTCCTCTCCATTGAGTTGCAAGTAATTGAAGCTACCCGACCATGCGCGAACACCCGACCCTGATTCATAACTTTGTTCCACTCTCACATTTTTTGTTTCCCCCGTACACCTAAAACCGGCTCCGAATGCACGGATGCTGCTACAGTTGGATAGTAGTATGTCGCTACCACCTTTTATATCAAAGCAGGCACTGCTGGCCTCATGTCCCTGATAAGAAGCAACGCAATTGGTGATTTTGATGTTCCTGATGAGACCTTTTTCCTGCGCTATAGAAATAGCTGAGAGGCCCCCAAACTGAGAAAAAACTGAATTGACTGAAATGTCTTCCGTAATGGCTTTCTCATCAAAGGATTGAATGAGAATCATGCCACCCCGATCATAAGGGTTATCTGCATTTCCCTGAATTTTTACGTGGTTAACATTGATATTTGCAGTATGAATATTTTTCCCGCTTGCAGATTTGATTACAATAGAGGTGAATCCACAGGAAATTGCTTCAACGCTATCAACATGTATGTCACCGGAGCGAAGGGCAATTCCATGATAAAAATTTTTGACAATTATATTTTTAATGTTGATTTTTCTACCGGTCTGACAAAGTATGCCATGACTAAGCTGCCGATAGCCACTGCCTAGTAAGCTTATATGATCATAAAGGTGGTTCAATTCAACAGAGTCTTCACCGTCACCTGAAATAAGTGCTGCTGCTGTAGTGTTTCCGGTTGCGTTGATACCAATGTGTTGAAGAAGGATATTTTTTTATTGTTGCAATTGATGGCTCCTACGATGATGGTACCGGTCTTAAATGAAGCAGAGGGCTGTCCCTGGCCAATTAGTTCGATTCCATCATAAGGGATACGCATATTTGCTTTGTAGTTGCCTATCGGAATGGTCACAGGTAATTTCATTGAATTGGCAAGTGTCATTGCCTTTTCAAATGCAGGACCATCATCATTGATTCCATCCCCCTTCGCACCCAGCTCCATAACATTGATACCTTTAGGTAAAGGCAGGGGTATGAATGATTCTCCCGCTTGTTCTTTTTTACATGACAAGAAAAAAACAAAAAGAACCCACCAACAATATTTTTTCATCACCTCTAAATTAGTTTTTCTTACTGATCTCAGCAAAGACAGTTAGCAATGTATTCAAACCTATTCATTCTATCCATTCAATTATTGAGTAAATCAAGACACCAACTAAATTTCTCTCCCTCCTGATTTTGAGGTAATTTACTGCATCCATTTTCATGTATGTCAGATTCACTTCACATCGCAGGAAGCGGCAAGGATAAGCAAAGTTATGATGCCATTGTAATCGGTTCAGGCATCAGTGGGGGTTGGGCAGCCAAAGAATTAACGGAAGGGGGACTGACTACCCTGGTGTTGGAAAGAGGGAGACAGGTGGAGCACATGAAAGATTATCCAACTGCTACAACGCCGGTCTGGGAATTTCCTCATCGCAACGAACTTACTCGTTCCGAACTGATCAGCAATCCAGTTGCTGCCCGGTGTTATGCTTATGGCGAGGCAACCCGGCATTTTTTTGTTAAGGATGCCGATCATCCTTATGTGCAGGAGAAGCCATTTGACTGGATCCGGGGATATCAGGTGGGAGGGAAATCATTGCTTTGGGCGAGGCAAACACAGCGTTGGAGCCGCTTCGATTTCGAGGGCCCTGCCCGTGATGGATTTGCAATTGACTGGCCTATCCGATACGGGGACCTTGCCCCTTGGTATTCTTATGTAGAAAGATTTGCAGGAATCAGCGGGAACAAGGATGGCTTGGAGACCCTACCGGATGGTGAATTCCTGCCTCCTTGGGAAATGAACTGTGTTGAAAAAGAACTTCAACAGAAAATCATGCATGCCTTTCCGGAAAGGCATGTTGTACAAGGAAGATGTGCTCACCTTACTCAACCCCGGGCAATTCATCTTGAGCAGGGAAGGGGAAGTTGTCAGGCAAGAAATCTCTGCGATAGAGGTTGTCCATTTGGAGGATATTTCAGTTCCAATTCATCAACTCTTCCTGCCGCGCAGCGCACAGGTAAAATGACCTTGCGAACTCATTCCGTGGTGCATTCGATCATTTTCGATGAAGCTAAGCAAAAGGCAATTGGCGTTCGGGTAATTGATGCTGAAACAATGAAGTCGTATGAATATTTTGCACGGATTATTTTTGTCAATGCCGGCTGTCTGAATTCCAATCTTATTTTATTGAATTCATCATCCCCCCGTTTTCCAGATGGGTTGGGTAATGACAATGGGCTTCTTGGAAAATTCATTGCCTTCCATAATTACAGGGGTTCTATCAGTGCAACTTATGAAGGCCCTTCCGATAAATATTATTATGGGAGAAGACCTACCCAGCTGATGATGCCTAATTTCCGGAATGTCTATCGTCAGGAAACTGACTTCCTTCGGGGTTACATGTTGCATTTTAGTGCTGGAAGAAGAAGGGCCAATGCCGAGGGGTTGGGTGCAACTTTTAAAGAAGCGATTTCTGAAGCCGGTAACTGGGGTGTTTACATGATGATGCAGGGTGAAACCATTCCTAAAGAATCAAATCATGTTAGATTGAGTGAGGAGAAAAAAGATCGGTGGGGTATTCCACAGCTGGTAACATCTGTTTCCTATGATGACAATGATGAGAAGATGTTGAAAGATTTTCTTGAACAGGGAAAGCAAATGTTGGAGAAAGCAGGCTGTTCTGATGTCAACTCAAACGATAGCAAGCAATCTCCTGGTTTGGATATCCATGAAATGGGAGGTGTTAGAATGGGTAAAGACCCCGAAACTTCCTTATTGAATGCGTTCAATCAATTGCACGGGTGTAAAAACGTTTTCGTAACTGATGGTGCTTCGATGGTTTCCACAGGAACCCAAAATCCATCGCTCACTTTTATGGCACTTACCGTAAGAGCTGTTCACCATGCTGTTGCTGAGCTAAAGAGAGGGCTGCTATAATCACTGATCTGCGATACCTGTTGAATCAAATACAAGTACTTTATTCCACAAATGACTGCAATGGGTTACAAAATCCAGATGAATAGGATGTTCCTGATAAATATCCTGGTCATGTGCGGTAGAAAAAATGGCCAACCAGGATATTGAAAAACTGCTGTCAATTACTTCTCTTCTTGTTTCTGCCGGAACACCAATGTGGCAATGAAGAATTGCAGGAATGGAAATTAGTTTTTTTAATCCCTCTTCCAATGCTTTTCTGTCTTTCTTGTTTTCGGGTTCTACCAGCCAAAAATAAACCTGGTGTATGAATTTTCCTTTCAATAGTTCAGTAGATGGAATCATGCAGGTCAATATGATGTTTTGCATTAAAATATTTGAGATCAGTATCTTTCGTTGAAACAATTCCCCCTTCAGAATAATGAACGTATTGCTTAAGATAAAATGCGCTCAATAATTTTTCCGGTATGTTTATTTTTGAGGATTAATTTTTTTGTACCGTAGTGTGTCATTTCCTCTTTTACCAAATAGTGATCTGCGTCATATTCCACCAGGTGACTTTCTTTGGTGAGCCCGGTTTTGCCTCTCCAAATATCAAGTTGTACTGGCTCCCATAATTTGGTTTTGGCGGAGCGGTAAGCGGCATCTAAAATGGCATTCACTACATATCCGTCATAGAATGTTTCTTTTGGCGGGACTCCTTTTTCCATCGCATTGAACATGTCCATGAACATGTGATTGTATCCGAGTTCGTTCAATTCATCGCCTACAGGAAATAACCATCCTGAGTTGCTCTCCGCCTTTTCGGCGACATAATCTGCTCCCTTTCCGGTAGTAAACATATCAAAACCTGTTCTTAGAAAGCTATTGATCCAGATGGTGCCTTCTGTTCCCATTACTTCATCGCGCAGATCCAGCCCCCCCCTGAAAGTCCAACTCACTTCAAATTGTCCGATGGCACCATTCTCATACTTTACCAATCCGATAGCATGATCCTCGGCTTCAATGGGTTTTACTTGGGTATCTGCCCAACACATTACTTCAACAGGTCGGATATCTTTTCCAATATAGCTGCGGGTAATTTCTACACAATGACATCCCAGATCCAAAATACATCCACCCCCTGCCTGTTCCAGATCCCAAAACCAATCACTGTGCGGACCGGGATGTGTTTCCCTGGATTTAGCCCAGAGAATTCTTCCCAAAGCCCCTTTAGAAACACTTTCATGTGCTTTAATGAATTTGGGAGTATAAACGAGGTCTTCCAGGTATCCATTGAAAATACCGGCCTCTTCTACTGCTATCAACATCCGCTTGGCCTCAGCCGCATTTCTACCAAGTGGTTTTGTTGTCATTACTGCCTTTTTGTGTTTGCAGCAAAGTATAACGGCCTCCTCGTGCATGTGATTGGGAAGAGATATACATACAATGTCAACCTCAGGATGTGAAATGGATTCTTCCATATTGGTTGTAAAGTGAATACAACCATAGTCTTCTGCAAATTTTTTAGCACTTTCTTCACGGCGGGAATAGATACTCACCACCTTGTCTTTATTGCGGTATCCTTGTAAAGAGTCGGCATAGAAACGACCAATAAAACCTGAACCGAGCATAGCAATTTTTTTCATAAAAGGGGATGTTTATGCTTCCTGAATATTTGTTGATGATTTTTTTTCTTTGAAAAACAAAATAAAATAGATCAATACCCCAAGTGCAATGTACGCCGGAACCAACCAGATATTCGTCCAGCTGTGCCCATCACCGGATGCATATTTATCTACTATCCAACCGGAAAAGCCGGTCCCAATGAACATGCCTACACCATAGGTTGCAAATGTAAACAGACCCTGGGCTGCATTTTTGATGGATTCATCGGCTTTTTTTTCCGTGTACATGTATCCTGTTACAAAAAAGAAATCGTAACAAATGCCATGTAAGATGATGCCTGCATACAACATCCAGGTATTAGCGCCTGTATCTCCGAAAGCAAAGCAAACATATCTTAAAATCCAGGCGGTCATGCCTAGCAACAACATATTTTTTACACCGATGCGGTTGAATAAAAAGGGGATGGCCAATATAAATACTGCTTCAGAAACTTGCCCCAAAGTCATTTTACCTGCAGCCTGGCTAAACGACAATTCATTGAGAAATTTATTCGCGAAGCCATAATAAAAGGAAAGTGGAATGCATACAAGTATGGCAGCAATAAAGAAAATTAAGTAAGAGCGGTTGCGAAGAAGTACAAATGCCTCTGAACCCATGGCTTCTCCGGCTTCCACTGTTTTCCCTTTGGGTGGTGTGTTGGGAAGGAAAAAACTCATTAGTCCTAATACGGCAGAGGAGGAGGCTGCCATAACAAAGGTGAAAGAAGTTTTTTCAATACCGAGTTGCCCAATCAACAAGCCGGCAGCTATCCAACCCAATGTGCCAAATACCCTGATCCAGGGGAACTGACTGCCGGGATCTGACATCTGAGAAAATGCAATGCTATTGCTTAGTGCAATGGTGGGCATGTAAAGGAGCGAATACAATAAAATGATCCAATAAAAACTGCCGTTGGTATCAGTCAGGGTAGCCAACATCAATAAAGCTGCACCCCCCAAATGCAAGACCCCCATGATTTTTTGGGCAGCAAAAAAACGGTCGGCAACCAGTCCGACAAAAAATGGGGAAATCATTGTTGCAATGGCCAATGCACCATATGCGGCCCCGATTTCTAATCCCGTTGATTTCAAGTGTTCCCCCATATAAGTTCCCATAGTAACATACCAGGCACCCCATATAAAGTATTCCAAAAACATCATGGTAGATAATAATATTCCAGTATTCGTTTTCATGGTCGAGTCTCTTCGTTGGTGAGAATTTTGTATGTTTAAATTGTAAAACGGACTTCAATTTAGTTAATTTATGGTTACTGGAAATGTCTAACTCACATGGCTGATACTTTCAACCGATCTATTCCAATGAAAAAATTATTTTTTCTCACTGTCTGCCTGGTATTAATTGTTGATATCAACGGTAAGGGATTTCTTCGGCAAAGAAAAATTTTGGTCTTTACCAAAACAAAAGGGTTTTATCATTCTTCCATTGTTGCTGGCGTTCAGGCCATTCAACGACTGGGTCAGGAAAAAAGTGTTTCGGTGGATACAACTTCCGACGCTGATTTTTTTTCATTCAGGAATTTAAAACAGTACGATGCAGTTGTTTTTCTCAGTACAACCGGCGATGTTTTGAATGCTCGGCAGCAAGAGTCATTTCAGCGCTACATCAGTCGGGGGGGAGGTTTTGTAGGTATTCATGCCGCCGCAGATACCGAATATGATTGGCCATGGTACAACCAATTGGTAGGAGCATATTTTTTGAGTCACCCTCAGCAACAACAGGCCAGATTGTTTGTACGCGATTCTTCGCATCCCGCTACGCGGCAGTTACCCGCTGTTTGGCCCAGATGGGATGAATGGTACAATTACAAAAGTATTCAGCCTCATATCAAGGTTTTGATTACATTGGACGAATCTAGTTACGTCGGGGGTAAAAATGGGTCTTTTCATCCCATTTCATGGTGTCATGAATTCAACGGAGGCAGGGCTTTTTATACAGGTCTCGGTCATACAGATGCTTCTTACACCGATCCAATTTTTTTACAACATCTTTGGGGCGGAATAACCTATGCCATGAAACTTTGAAACATGCAGTTGCCTTCCGAATTTCTTCCATCCCTGAGGGGAGTACCTGGTTTTGATGCAGATGCTTTCTTAGCCGTTCATAACAATTCAACCCCGGTAATTTCTCTTCGGCTGAATCCGATGAAACCTGCTAAATGGGAGCAAGGTTGGGAACACAGTCAAGTTCCATGGTGCACTGAAGGTCGTTATCTGAGCCAACGTCCTTCTTTCACCCTCGACCCTTTGATGCATGCCGGAGCCTATTATGTTCAGGAGGCCAGTAGCATGTTCATCCGGCATATACTTGAAAAACTTTTTCAACCGGAAGCAAAGATAAATGTAGTAGATGTCTGTGCTGCCCCGGGAGGTAAATCTACATTGTTGGCAGCCTACTTTCAAGAAGCACTATTGGTTGCGAATGAAGTAATAAAATCCAGGGTACCCATCCTTGTAGAAAATTTAATTAAGTGGGGGACTCCCAATACCATTGTTACGAACAATGATCCAGCTCAACTGGGTCGGGTGCAGGGTTTTTTTGATTTGATGCTTGTCGATGCTCCCTGCAGTGGCAGCGGATTGTTTCGCAAAGATCCCGCAGCCGCAGATGAATGGAGCAATGAGCAGGTTACATTATGTAGTCGCAGACAAGAAAGAATTCTGACTGATGTTCTACCCGCTTTGCGGGAAGGGGGCATACTAATTTATGCCACCTGTTCCTATTCTACCGAAGAAGATGAAGACATTACCCGATGGCTGATTGATGAAATGGATATGGAAGCCATTCACCTGGAGATTAATCTTGAATGGGGAATTGTCAATAGTCAATTTCCCGGTAGTTTTCGGTTCTTTCCCGATAGATTGCAAGGTGAGGGCTTTTACGTTGCAGTACTGAGAAAAAAAACGCCGATTGATTTTTTTTCAGGCAGAGAAGCCTATCCCGAAAAAGTCAATTCCCAAAAGACACAGCTATTTTCCAACATATTTGGACTGGAATTGAATCAGCATCTTTTTCAACAATCAGGTGCCATAAGAATAATGCCGGAACAACATTGGCAGGCATTGTGCTTGTTGGCGGGATGTCTTTACATAAAAAGAGCAGGAATTGAGTTGGGGCAGGAAAAGGGGAAAGATGTAGTACCCTCTCATGAATGGGCAATGATGTGGGGGAAGAAAACAGGTTGGCCCATATTGAATATCGGTAGAGAGGAAGCACTGGCTTATTTGGGAAGGCAACCATTGCAACTTTCCCTGGAAAAAGGATGGAGTTTATTGAATTACAATGACTGCTTTTTGGGATGGGTAAAAAATGCAGGATCACGCCTCAACAACTATTATCCCTCCGAATGGCGCATTCGGCTTCTATCAGGTGGATAATCTTTGGTGGCTCTCTGCTAAGGCAGTAATTTTAGCCGCTAAATAATTTCAGTTGAGCAAATGTTTTTTAATATTGGCGTGTTTCATTTTGCCGACTTTTAGCTGGGCACAGTCTAAACTGATGGTATTGGGTCGTTGCCCCGATTGTTATGTTCAATACAAACCTAAAACCGGAGAAACCATTGAACAGGTGGCTGCATTGGCTGCATTGACACCGGAAAAATTACTGGCTTTTAACGGACTTAAACAGGGTGTTCAGCAATCCATGCCATCTTATTGGCGCCTGCCAATCTCTTCTGATAATTTACAAAAGAAGTCCGGCGGCGTACCTGTTTATCATGTAGTGGAAAAAGGAGATAACTTGTATCGCATCAATCTGCTATATTTTCAGCCGGGGATAGAACAATTGCAGGAATGGAATGGATTGAAAACAAATGCTCTTCAGGATGGTGGATTGTTGTTGATTGGATACCTGTTTCCAACTGCCCCAGCAATGCAAACTTCAGCAGCCGAACCGGAAAAAGCTAAAATATTCCCTTCTACATTGCCCCTTAGTTCCAACAATGATACTGCTCAATTGATCAAGGAGGGAAAAATAACAGCAGGGCCTGAAGAGGGGTATTTTTATGAAGCATTTAATGCCTCAGTAATTGGTCAAAGATGGCAGGAAAAGTCTGGCTTATGCGCTGCTTTCAAATCTATTTCGGGTTGGGGTGATCAACGGTATTATGTGCTGATGAATGATATAGCTGTAGGAACAATTGTTCGAATATCAACCGGGGGTAATAAATTTATCTGTGCCCGGGTATTGGGCTCCCTGCCGGATATCAAAGCAAACAAGGGATTGCTGATGCGTCTCAGCAATGCCGCAGCCGAAAAACTGGGTATCAATGAGCAGTCTTTTATTGCAACGATACAATACAACCTATCAACCAATCAATGATGAAATTTTTTGTTACACCCTTGCTGACTTTATTTGTAGTTAATCTATCTGCACAATATGGGGTAATCGATGTGCAGGAATTCCGTCGGCAAGTGGCAACGGGTAAACATCAATTGCTCGATGTAAGAACTGCCGGTGAATACCGCCAGATACACCTTGCCAATGCATTGCAGGCAGACTGGACGCAGTCTGCAGAATTTGCTGAAAGAATTAAATACCTGGATAAGAACAAACCCGTTTTGATCTATTGCGCTTCAGGCGGAAGAAGTGGTCAGGCCGGACAGTTTCTGGTGCAGCAGGGATTTACCAAAGTTGAAAATATGGCAGGTGGCATCATTGCATGGAACCAGGCGGGACTTCCCACAGTGAGTGAAGCCGGATTACCCTCTATGACAATGAAGGAATATGAAAGAATTATTCACTCTGCTCCCGTTGTATTGGTTGATTTCGGAGCAGAATGGTGTCCACCCTGCAAAAAGATGGAGCCTGTATTGTCGGAATTACAAATGGAATTAAAAGGTCAATTCATGTTGTTAAAAGTAGATGGGGGGAAAGATACAGAAGTGTTGCAAGCCAATCATGTGAGTAGTTTACCCGTATTCGTTGTCTATAAAAATGGAAAAGAAACTTTTCGCGCACAGGGAGTGATCAAGAAAGAAGTCCTGAAAGCCAGGTTACAATGATGGTGCTTTAGGAAGACGATATCCTCGTAAAAATTCTGCTGTCAACATTCTTTTTTTTCCTTCTAATTGAAGCGATTCAACTTCTATCCAGCCGTCTTTACAAGCAAAATCAATGCTTGATTTCCCATCTGTGATCATGGTACCCGGGTCAACAGAAGGGGATGTATTTTTTATTGTTCCAGAAAAAATTTTTAAAGTCTTGCCCTCCAGTAAGGTCATAGCTCCCGGGTAAGGGGATAGGCCTCGAATTTGGTTGTAAATTTCTTGAGCTGATTTATTCCAATTGATGTAACAGTCTTCACTTACAATTTTTGGTGCTGAGTGGAGGTTACCAGAAATGAACGTATCCTGCGGTTGTTCCTGTACTTCGCCCGCCGCTAACAAATGAATCGTTTTTACCAATAATTCTGCACCCGATCTGCTCAATACTTCGTACAATTCACCAACTGTTTGTTTTTCCCCGATAGGTACTGATTCCTGCATTAAAATACCACCGGTATCGATGGCATGTTGTAATCGAAAAATAGTTACGCCGGTAGTCTTTTCACCATTCATAATTGCCCGGTTAATGGGTGCTGCTCCTCGGTATTGAGGCAACAGTGAAGCATGAACATTGATGGTGCCAAGGGGTGGCATGTTCCAAACAACTTCCGGAAGCATGCGAAAGGCAACTACAACTTGTATGTCTGCTTTCAGTGATGCCAGTTGTTGTAAAAAAACAGGGGCTTTTAATTTTTCTGGTTGCAGAACAGGAATTTGATGAGCCATTGCAAATTTTTTTACAGCACTCTGCATTGGCTGAAGACCTCTTCCCGCCGGCTTGTCAGGTGCAGTTATGGCTGCAACCACCTGTAACCCTTCCTGGATGAGCGCATCGAGGGAGGCAACAGCAAAATCGGGAGTTCCCATGAAAACAATCCGGAGTGAATGAGCCAACATACCTCAAAAATACGCTGAAACCTTTTATTTACTCCGAATCGTTCTTTGTCTTTGAATATATTGTTTCAAGTAAGCTCTCATTGAGAATATGGAGGAAGCTTTGTATTTTACACCCGGAATCCAAGTGAAACAGGTCGATGCAGGCTTTCGTCCCAACTGAAAATGCTGCCCCGGGTTGTTTGGCCATGGCCTCCATTTACCTAAAAAAAGAAGTATGCAA
Source organism: Sediminibacterium sp. (assembly GCA_046079965.1). Taxonomy (GTDB): domain Bacteria; phylum Bacteroidota; class Bacteroidia; order Chitinophagales; family Chitinophagaceae; genus Sediminibacterium. The sequence continues at coordinate 12,389 of JBJTTC010000077.1, forward strand.
CAAGTAAAACACGGTGATACAGTTCAAGTACATTACCACGGTAAGCTCGGTGATGGATCAACTTTTGATTCCTCCGCAGGCAGAGAACCTCTCGAATTTGAAGTGGGAAGCGGTATGGTTATTCCGGGATTCGATACTGGTGTTACAGGTATGGTTGTGGGTGAGAAAAAAAGTATTGTTATTCCGTCAGACCAGGCTTATGGTGCCAAAAATGATCAACAAATCTTAGATTTTCCCCGTTCTCAATTCCCTCCCGATTTGATTCCTGAGATAGGAATGCAATTGACCATGAGTGGAGGTGGGGGACAACAGTTTCAGGTGCGCATTGTAGAAATAAAAGAAGAAGTAGTTACACTGGATGCCAATCACCCGCTTGCCGGCGAAGCACTTCACTTTGATTTGGAACTGGTTGCAATTACCAAATCCAAGTCATTGATCATTCAACCCTGACCTATCCATTTTTTACTCAGGTCTTGCATTGGCAGAACCTTTTTTTAGAAGACCAAACCTGAATCCTTTTCATCGAAGGGAAATGACAAACGGCTGATCTATTTCGAGCAAGAAAACTCAAATCGTAGTATTGATAAACACGGAAAAACGACGGAAAGCAAATAGTTTTGTGTCATGGCATTACAGCATTCATATTCGGTTGCAGATCGGTTGATGCGGTATGTGCGCATCGACACCACCAGCGACCCGGATGCTACTTCTTTTCCAAGCACAGTCCGTCAACTAGATCTTAGCCGTCTTTTGTTAGAGGAACTCAAGCAACTGGGTCTTGCCGATGTGGTGCTGGATGAAAACGGCTACCTCATTGCCAGAATTCCATCCAATATATCCAGTCAGGCACCAGTCATTTGTTTTTGTAGTCATGTAGATACCAGCGCAGACTGTTCCGGAAGTGGGGTGCGCCCTATTTTATATGAAAATTATTCCGGTATAGACATAGTGTTACCTGATGACGACAACCAGGTAATTGGAATCCACAACAATCCTTATCTGCGCACGCACATTGGAAAGTCCATCATAACTGCTTCCGGTAAAACTTTGTTAGGAGCCGATGACAAAGCAGGTATTGCCATTATAATGAACCTGGTAGAAATTCTTTGTAAAGATCCACAAATTCCCCACGGTCCAGTGCTGATTTTGTTTACTCCTGATGAGGAAACAGGTAGAGGTACGGAGCGCTTGAAGGTACCTGAACTAAGGGCCGATTTTGCTTATACCCTGGATGGCGGGGAATTGGGTAGTTACGAGGAGGAAACATTTAATGCAGACGAATGGTTGCTTACATTTGAAGGCATCGCTGCACATCCGGGATATGCCAAGGGTAAAATGGTCAATGCCATCAAAGCGGCTGCTGTTTTTTTGGATGAATTGAATGCCTTGATTCCTGCCCCTGAAAATACCGAGGGGAGGGAAGGGTTTGTTCACCCGCACTCCATCTCTGGCAGCGCCGAGCTTGCCGTCATCCGAATGCTGGTAAGGGATTTTGATGAAGCTGAGTTGAAAATAAAAAAGAATGTTGTAGAAGATTTGGCACAAGATTTGGAAAAGAAGAGTGGTATTCGTTTTCATATAGAAGTACGAGAACAATACAGGAGTATGAAGCCAATTGTTGATCAGTTCCCATTGATTCGCTCTCATGCAGAAGAAGCTTACCGCCGGGCTGGAGTTCCCATGCATGTGATCCCGGTGAGGGGTGGAACAGACGGCAGCAGGTTGAGCCACCTGGGATTACCATGTGCCAATATTTTTACCGGTATGCAAGAAATTCATAGCCGTAGAGAATGGATAGGCGTTGATGACATGGAAAGGGCGGTGGATGTTTTGACTGAATTAGTTCAGGTTTGGGCCGGTAAGTAGGGAACTCATTGCTTTGATTTTAATTTAGTAACTTTAAATAAAAATATCATGCAAACTTTTATTGATCTGTGGTACCTCTGGCTGTTGTTGATTTTTGTCGTTACCGGTTTGGTTACAGTAAACCAGGGAAGTATTGCAGTTATCACTCTTTTTGGTAAGTATCGTCGCATCTTACTTCCGGGACTCAATTTTAAAATACCGGTAATTGAGCGGGTATATAAAACCATCTCCATCCAAAACAGATCAGTGGAACTTGAGTTTCAGGCAGTAACCCTCGATCAGGCCAATGTATATTTCAAGAGCATGTTATTGTATTCAGTTTTGAACCAGGAAGAGCAAACCATCAAAAATGTTGCTTTTAAGTTCATCAGTGAAAAAGATTTAATGCAGGCACTCATCAGAACTGTGGAAGGAAGTGTAAGGGGATTTGTTGCTACAAAAAGACAGGCAGAAATCCTGATTTTAAGACGTGAGATTGTTGAGTTTGTGAAAGATCAGATCGACCAGTCACTCGAAAGTTGGGGATACCATCTTCAGGATCTCCAGATCAATGACATCACCTTTGATAAGGTGATCATGGACAGCATGAGCAAGGTGGTAGCCAGTAATAACTTGAAGGCTGCGGCAGAAAATGAAGGACAGGCACTGTTGATTACAAAAACCAAAGCAGCAGAAGCCGAAGGCAATGCCATCATGATTTCTGCTAATGCAGAAAAAGAAGCAGCACGCTTGCGCGGCCAGGGGGTTGCTTTATTCAGAGAGGAAGTAGCTAGAGGTATGACACAAGCCGCCGAACAGATGAAGCAAGCCAATCTTGATACCAATGTAATTCTTTTTAGCATGTGGACTGAAGCGGTGAAGAATTTTGCTGAATTAGGAAAAGGTAATACTATTTTTCTAGATGGAAGTCCGAACGGGATGGAACACACCATGAAACAAATCATGGCCATGATGCAGATGAAAGAGAAAAAATAAATTTGCGCTCTGGTACCTCTCTTTTAAATGGAGGGCTTGATTAATGAATCATCCCCAAAACTGCAGATAAACCAGGGCTCCTGCCGCAATAGCCATCACAACTCCTGCGGTAATGCCTAAGATGTTGCTAACGGGACCATTGACATATTCCCCCATGATTTTTTTATTGTTGGAAATATGTAAGATGATAGCGATTAGTACCGGGGCGGTGATACCATATAAAATGGCTGTATAAATGAGTGCCTGAATAGGGGAGATGCCCAAATAGTTCATGGCTAGCCCTAAAATCAGTGAAATGGCTATGATGGTGTAGAACCCCCTGGCCTCATGAAATTTCTTACTAAGTCCTTGCTCCCAACCAAAGGTTTCCGCAAAAATATAAGAGAGTGATCCACTCAAAACAGGTATAGCAATTAGTCCGGTTCCAATGATTCCGATAGCAAACAATAGATAGGCTGCATCACCCGCCAGAGGCTGCATAGCCCTTGCAGCATCTTCCACAGTTTGTATGTTGGTAATACCTCCCTGGTGTAAGACGGTACCTGTCGTTAGAATAATAAAGTACATGACGAGTCCGGAAAAAATCATTCCCAGATCAACATCTTTGTCAACCTCCAGAATGAATTTTTTATCAACAACTACCCTGTTTTTTCTGCTTTTTTGTTCTTCAACCTCTACAGATGCCTGCCAGAAAAAAAGATAAGGCGAAATAGTTGTACCCAGAATGCCAACCAAGGTAGCCATGAATTCTTTGTTGAATTCTATCTTAGGAATAAATGTATTTGTGAGGATACTCCCATAATCCTGTTTGTAAAGAAATGGAACAACAAAATAAACCAACATGACAATGCAAAGATATTTGAGGATAGATGCCATTTTTTTATAGGGCAGGCAGATGATCAGTATCAACAAAAGGACTGTAAAAAAGACACTGAAAAAACCGGCATCGATGGAGGGGAAGAGTAAATTCCCAACTGCTCCCATACCGGCAATATCTGCACCAATGTTCATTACTATTGCCGGAAAGCTGAATAATAGCATCAGGTAGAGAATGGCTCGGGGATAATGTTTTTTTAAAGTTCCTGTTAAGCCCTGTTCAGTTATGATACCAATGCGTGCACACATTTGTTGGATAGAGGCCATCAATGGGAAAGCCAATAGAGAGGTCCATAAGGTTGATAAGCCATATGCTGCTCCTGCCTGAGAATAAGTGGCAATACCTGAAGGATCATCATCACTTGCTCCTGTGACCAATCCGGGACCAATCAATCGGCTCAATTCCTTCCATTTTTTCCTAAATGATTTGGAATTGCGAGTGGAGATAGGTTGGCTCATCTTTTTGGAATTTATGTTCTGCCTTTTGGCAATTTACATATTTATGTTTTGAATTAGACGAGATTTGAATTTTAAATCATGGGGTGACAGTTTTGTATTTAGGTTATGCAGTTGCGTGATGACATCAGTTGATCAGAGCATCCATACTTTCAAATCTCCTAAATTATTAAATGCTAAATAATTCTGTATTGGGGTACCACAAATGCTACAGATTAGCTGATAAATGAAGGTTCATCATTGAATTTGATTGCCTCCTCTTCGTTTAAAATAATATCTTTCAGTGCCATCAGTATTGACCTGTTCGCACTGAAGCATTCCCTACTGAAATTGATAAGGGTGGTTATTTCAATTTCCGATAACTGAGTGCCAGATGCTTCCAGATAAAATCTATTGAGGAGTTGAGTGTAATTTGCCTCAATTTCTTTGCTGGAAGATAATATTTTATCATAACCCGGTTTATTATCGGATTGCAACCAGTCAGCAAGGGTTTTATTTAACTGATCTGTTTGTAACTGGAATGAGGTGAAAAAATCAAATTTCAATGTCTTGGACGATCTGCTCAGCTGACTGATGTTATCGGTAATGTCTTTAATACTTTTTGCTGCATGCATCGCATTTCTAATAGAAGAAATGTACAATGACAATCGACTGTTGCCATAGGGTAATTTTTTTGCAGGAAGCTTGAGGAATGCTGCTTGAATCTCGCCATGTAATTCCTTGATCCAGCGATAGTGATCTTCAGCATTTCTTTCAAGTAAATGAAATCTTTCATTTTTATGTTCATATTCTTCCAGGCGGGGAAGATGGCTGCTGGGAATGTGAAGCAATTTGTTGTTGAGCAACATGGTATTATAAATAAAATAACCTGCTTCTTTTTCCATTAAATCCTCTGCGGTTTCTTCATTCATGTTGTCTTTAAGTAACAAATAACCGGTGCGGTGATGATTTGTTGGAGGATAAATTTTTCTCAGCATGCGCGCAAATGGATGCAATGCAGGCAGGAATAGAATAATTCCTGCAAGGTTGATTAGGCTGGAAAAGGTAACCAAAGCAATCAGTGGTTATTGTTTCCCCATCCAGAAAAAAATAATTTGAAGTATCTGTTGCATGAAGAGCAAAGAAAGAACAGTGAGCACCAGATTAAAAATAAAATTACCGGCTGCCAGTTGTTTCTTTGGAGTACTACCGCCCAATGATGCCAGCCAAATTTTTATGGTCGTACCGGTTTCTCCACCCAATACAATATAGACAGCTTTTTCTATCGGCAATATTCCCCCGTGAATAGCGGTAAGAACTATTGCCATGGTTACTGAACTGGATTGCATGAGTAATGTAATCATGAAACCGATCAGTAAGAAGAGATAAGGACTGGCACGCATATAGTTTTCCAGTTTGAATTGCTGAACTACATTTTCCATTGAATTCTTCATCAGGTGAATAGAGAGAAACAGCAAACCGAATCCGAGAAGAAAATAAGCCGCCTGTGTGTATTGTTTTTTTCTACTATTCAGTAGAAATTAATAGCACCTAATAAGATAGATGGGAATGCCGCTCTTTCAATGTTCATCTGAAAACCAAGAACAGCAATTAGCCAGCTATCTAGGGTGGTTCCTAAATTCGCACCTAGAATCAAAGACAGGGATTGCTCTAACGTAAAGACACCTGCTCCCAGAAACGCCAGTACCATTAGACTGACCATTGAACTGCTTTGCACTATGCCTGTAATCAACGCGCTTCCCGCAACAGCACTCAGACGATTGGCTGCCACCTTTTGTAAAAAAAGTTTGAATCTTCTTCCAGACAATTCCTTGAGTGAAGTTTCTAAAAAGTGCATGGCAAAAAGAAACAAGCCAATGCCGGCTAATAATTCGGTTAGTTGAAACATATGATGCAGTTACCCGGATTAAGTTAGTTCTTTTATGGCTCTGTTAAAAAACTTCATCAACTTTTAATCGCACGCACCAATCTGTCATTTCCCTGATAGTCTTGCAGTAGCACAGTTGTGAAATTCATTGCATTGAACAAATCTACAACTGCTTGTCCAAATTTCTGGTTGATCTCTACATACAATCGCCCCCCCGGTAAAAGTCTTTTCTTCGCTGCTTTCCCCAAAGCCAGATAAAAAGCCAATGGTTCTTCATCCGGAACAAAAAGTGCCAGATCCGGTTCGAAATCGACGACATGCTTCGCCATTTCACTTTTTTCACTATAGGGGATATAAGGGGGGTTGCTCACAATTAGCTCAAGTTCTTCAGGCCAGTTAACCAATGAATCATCCAGCAGATCAATATGAATAAAAGAAATATTTACACCTATTTTTTGAGCATTCACCTGTGCAGTTGCAAGTGCATCCTCACTCTTGTCTGCTGCAATGATTTGCCAGGAAGGCCTTTGGGCTTTTAATGCAATGGCAATACAACCGCTACCTGTTCCTGCATCAAAAACTTTTTTGGGGGTAGTTTCGGGGTAATCACGGAGTATCCATTCTACCAATTGCTCTGTCTCCGGTCTTGGAATCAACGTTGAAGGGTTAACAGAAAAAATCCATTGCATGAACGGTGCTTCATTTAGTACATATTGAATGGGCTCACCATTCAGCAACTTACCTCCTATTTTTTTCCAATGGTTGAGTTCCGTTTCATTCATATCCTTCCTCCCTGCCACCAGTCTTTCACTTTTGTTTTTTCCCGAGATGAACTCCATTACCCATGCAGATATCTGACTTGCTTCACGTACATCATACAATTGCAAGAGGTCCTTGGCGAGTTTATCTTCAGCTTCTCGATAAGTCATCATGCAAAGTAACCATCATTTATCTAATTTTGTCTTAATGGCACAGGATGATGTTTTCTATATGGACCGTTGTCTGCAATTGGCCCGGCAAGGATGTGGCCACGTTGCACCTAATCCAATGGTTGGTGCCGTATTGGTTCATGAAGGAAGAATTATTGGGGAAGGATTTCATGCAAATTATGGTGATGTACACGCTGAAGTTGCCTGTTTCAGACAAGTTTCACCCGAAAACACTCACCTCATTCCGACATCTACCTTGTATGTTTCACTTGAACCTTGTTGTCACAAGGGTAAAACTCCCCCCTGTACCGATCTCATTCTGCAATCCGGTGTAAAAAAAGTAATGGTTGCAACAGCAGATCCTTTTCCCTCAGTCAAGGGCGGAGGTATTCGCTTATTGCGCGAAGCAGGGGTTGAAGTGGAAGTTGGTTTGCTGGAAAAGAAAGCTATGGACATTAACCGCCGTTTTTTTTCATTTTACGAAAACAATCGACCCTATACCATTTTAAAATGGGCTCAGACGAGTAATCATTTAATCGGTGGCTTGGAATCGAGAAGATGGCATATCTCTAATTCCCTTAGTCAACGATTGGTTCATCAATGGCGAAGCGAGGAACAGGCAATTTTAGTGGGTTTTAGAACAGCATACGAAGATAATCCTGCATTAACGAATCGTTTGGTTCCGGGAAAGAATCCTTTGCGCATGGTCATTGACCCAAGGAATGAATTGCCTCAGGGCTTACAAATGTTCAATGATGGGTTGCCTACCATTGTTTTCAACACTTACTTCGAGCAATTGGATGGACTAGTAAAAAAGATAAAATATGAGCCAAAAGAAGTGTTAGTTTGTATAAATAAATATTCGCTGCAACATCAAATACAAAGTATCTTGGTAGAAGGCGGATTACGAACGCTGGAATTATTTTTGGAGAATAATCATTGGGATGAAATCAGAACAATAACAGCCGGTCACTCTTTGGATCTTCCCGGAATACCTGCACCTGATATATCTTATCTGCAACCCATTGAAACTTTCTATCTTGACGAGGACAGGATAGATATATATCGTCGTTAAATGACTGAAACAAGATTAGTGTACTGAGTATTTGCATTGAATCAACTAAATCCTCGAAGCTTCGCTAAGTCGGTTCTCAACCAGTTATCAGCCGGATAATGACATCTTTGATCAATTGTATGTATTGCATACGCAAAACGCGAGCGACCACTGGTATTCGGTAAACTATAGTGGGGGAGAAGTCCGTCTAGAACAATGCAGGTTCCTTTTTTTACTTCGAGCGGAACCATGCCTTCCAATTCATAAGGCAATGGGTCAAGGGTTTCCATGGTGGTTCCCCGTTCTCTGTCCCTGCGAAACCGCTTTCGCAAGCTGGTCTGATGACCACCGGGCTTTGCCCAGAGGCATCCATTTTCTATAGTCGCATCCTCCAGTGCAAACCAGAAACCAATGCAGGAGCCGGGCTCCGTGAACAGAAATGTAGAGTCTTGGTGTACATCTACTTCTCCCCCAATGCGGGCATGTTTACAAATCAACATACTTTGAATCAGCACGTGATGAGAAAGATTCAGTTCTCCTGCCAGTTCCTGTAATTTAGCGGAACGGGAGAAGCTTGAAAATACCGGGTCTAAATCATGCAATGCATGTCCGATCTTATTGAGTGAATGGAAAATATCCTTTGTCAATTTTCCATTTTGGTCGAATGCATCTTTTTCAAAGAAGAAAGCAATTTTATCACCGGAGTTGAGAAAATAATCATCGGTAGTTTTGCTTTGCTCTTTTGTTTGAAAAATACTGGGATGTTCAGACGCATCATATTTTGTTGTCAAGTTTTTACTGTGTAAAATGAGTTCATCACAGGCTCCGGGATTAGCCATATTTTCAATTACCAGGAAACCATCTCTCGAAAATTGATGGATAGTCGGATTCATGGGTTGAAGATTTTCTTGTTCAAGAAAAAGATGCTTTGCCGGTTAGCACATAAGCAATTGTTCCCACCCACTCTTTGATCAGGTATTCCCAATCTTTTAAATAATCAATATGGGGTAAGAGGGTATTATTAAAGTCATTCGATTGGGGATAAACCCTATAATCACAGGGATAGGCAAGAAAAGGAATGCCCACAGCAAAAAAAACCTTTTTTGACCTTGGCATATGAAGAGCGGAAGTAATCAGTAGAAAGGGGCCCTTAATATGGAGGCTATCAATGAGTTTACCTGTAAATAGGGCGTTTTCGTAGGTATTTCTGGACTCAGTTTCTACCAGCAGTGCCGAGTCGGGAATGCCAATTTTTAACAGTTGTTCCCGAATGAATAAGGCTTCCTTCCTTTCTTTGCGCCAAAGGTTACCCGATCCCCCGGAAATAATCAGTCGTTTTATTCTGCCTGAATGCAGTAGCTGGGCACTTTGAATAAAACGATCTGCAGCAGCCCCAAAATATCCTTTTCCGGTGGAGTCAAAACCTGCCATCCCTGTTAAAACGATTGCAATTGTTGGGAGGGAGGCAGACGAATCCAATAAAGGTTTTTCCTGATAAAAAAACATGGCTCTTCTATACAGCCATGGATTGGTGAAGACAAGCAGTAGCAATAGAGAAATGCTCAACAAAAGCTTTCTTTTTTTTGGAAGCAACCAGCTGGCAAACAGCAAGATTATTATCCAGAAAAAAGGAGTAATAAAGAAAGTAAGTATTTTGGAGAGGATGAAGAACATGTTGCAAATTTACAGGAATCGGCTACTGATTTTTCGCTCATTTGGTCCTTCAGCATAATCGTAAAATCCCTCCCCGGTTTTGACACCCAATTTTCCTGCTTTGACCATATTCACTAATAAAGGACAAGGAGCGTATTTTGGCTGACCGAAACCGTCGTGTAAAACTTGTAGAATACTCAAACAAATATCTAGCCCAATGAAATCTGCCAGTTGCAAGGGTCCCATCGGATGCGCCATACCCAACTTCATGATATTATCAATAGATTCAACTCCGGCTACCCCTTCATATAAGCTATGGATGGCTTCGTTGATCATGGGCATCAGAATTCGGTTGGCAATGAAACCCGGATAGTCATTGACTACACAGGGAATTTTTTCCAGCCGACGACTTAGATCAAGAATTTCTTCTGTAACTGAAACATGGGTTTGATAGGCATTGATTACTTCAACCAATTTCATTACCGGAACCGGATTCATGAAGTGCATGCCGATTACTTTATCCGGCCGGTTCGTCACCGCAGCGAGTGCGGTAATGGAGATAGAAGAAGTATTGGTGGCAAGGATACAATGTTGCGGTGCAGCGGCATCTATCTCGCGAAAAATGGTTTCTTTTACGGTTTGTTTTTCAGTTGCAGCTTCAATCACGAGGTCACAATTCTTCACCGAGTCGCTTAAGTGAGTCGATAATTGAAGGCGCTGCAGGGCTACTGTCATTTGCTCTGACGTAAGAACCCCTTTCTTTACCTGGCGTTCCATGTTTTTTTCGATCACCTGTTTGGCTTTTTCCAGCGCAGTTAAAGCAACATCAATCAAAACCACATCCAGACCATTTTGAATGCAGACATGTGCAATTCCATTTCCCATGGTACCTGCTCCGATCACCGCTACACGTTGAATTGGCATAAAAAGCTAAATTGGTAAAAGTAAATTGTAGAGTTGAGTTGACTTGACTACTTCTTCTTCCGTTTAAAGTCCCCACGCTTCCACGATTGTACAAAGCTAGCCCAGGCAGCGGGATTGAAAATGTTCTGTGGGGGGAGCTGTCCGCCCGCGTAATAAGCCCGGTTGGCCTGCGCCCGCATTTGAAAATTAAAGGCCTCTTTTCCGTCGGAGGGTAAATTCGCGAGGATCATTCTCCGCTGGGTTTCATCAGTATTCTTTCTCGCAGTTTCATAAAGATCATCAGGAGCTGTCATGTTCACGAAGTCTCTTTCAAACTGTTCCCGGGTCGGTCTCGGTTTGAGAATGGTAGCCGGTAGATAGGCAGTATCACTTACCAGCAATTGTATGACACTATATTGGTTGTCTTGCAGGTTTCTGGGAATTTCTATCATTTTGTCCTTGAAACCCACACTGGAAAAAATTATCTGGTCGCCTTTGACTGCTACAATGGAAAAAACCCCATCATAGCTGGTGATGGTTCCTCTTCCCTTACCCACAATGATAACGCTGGCAGAAGGTATGCCTATCAGACTATCTGCCGTCATGACCACCCCATATAATTGAACTATAGAATCGTTGGGATTCCTTTGTTGAGCCTGCAGCGACAGGCCCCCAGAGAGAAATAGTAAAGAAATAAATAATATTTTTTTCATATCTGTT
>JBJTTC010000078.1:0-6598 GCA_046079965.1 Sediminibacterium sp.
TGTATGGAGAGGAGATAGTTGACCAATCCCTCAGTATCGCCTGTTTTGATTTGAAAACGTTGCAGATCGGCCTTGGTGATGTACATCAGGGCGGTGTTGTATTCATAGAGAACATCCATGCGGTTGAGCAAGGCGAAACCAATAAAGCGGAGTCTGTTTTCGAGAAAATTATCGAAAATGGCATCGTGAATGGGTGCATGCTGGATGCCTGTATCTTTCAATCTTGCCACCATGCGGTGCACAGAAGCGGTAGTAGCCGGGAAACGGAAAGAACCGGTATCGGTCATAACGCCCGCATACAAGCAAGTGGCCATATCCGGCTGCAGAAGATGATCATGTCCTGAATCAACAATGAAGTCATAGACCATTTCGCTGGTAGAGCTCTTGCCTGTATCGCTGATGCCCCAGTCGAAGGCAGCCACCTGTGGTTCCTGGTGGTGATCGATGAGTATTTTTTTAGCGGAAGCTGCTTCCAGCAAGGGTTCCAGGTGCTTGGTGCGGTGCAGGATGTTGAAGTCCAGACAAAAAATATACTGTGCATCAGCTATGAGCTGCCGGGATTTGTCCCGCTGGCTTTCGAAATTGATCACTGTCCCAATTCCAGGTAACCAGTCCAGGAAATCAGGCCAGTTGGTAGGAGAAATAACGGTTACGGTAAGTCCCAACTGCACCAGAAAATGATAAAGTCCCAGAGAGGAACCCAAGGCGTCGCCGTCCGGCTTTTGGTGGGTAGTGATCACCACCCGGGAAGGTTGATGTAAAAGAGGAAAGAAATCTTGAATCGAGTGCATGTAGACAGCAAAATTGCGATTTCCTGCCGGCACAGGCAAAACTATTTGGCTTTTGTGCATTAAAAACCAAACATCCTTTCCACAAACCACCTCAAACTGCTACCTTTGCCCCCCAAATACAACTATATGAGCAACAGAACTTTTACGATGATTAAACCCGATGCCACTTCCAAAGGATATACCGGTGGTATTCTTGACCAGATCATACAGGCAGGTTTTACCATTCGTGCCATGAAATGGACGCGCCTGACGGCGGAACAAGCCGGCCGATTTTATGCTGTTCACAGCGAACGTCCCTTCTATGGCGAACTCGTTACTTTCATGAGCAGCGGACCTATCGTGGCAGCCATCCTAGAAAAAGACAATGCCGTAGCTGATTTCCGCCAGTTGATTGGTGCTACCAATCCTGCACAGGCAGCCGAAGGTACCATCCGCAAGAAGTATGCGGCTTCAGTGGGAGAAAATGCAGTGCACGGAAGTGACAGCGATGAGAATGCTGCTATTGAAGGAAGTTTCTTCTTTTCGGCACTGGAGATATTCTAGGCAATATTTTTGAAGGAGATATTTAAAAGTAATTCAACTACCCTATTTTTCAATGATGCCTGTTGCTATGCAGCGGGCATCATTGTTTTTTGCCCGGCTCTGCCGGAACAGGTTCCGATACGGCTACGCCGGAAAACTTGATTTGCTTGGATTGACCAGACTGAAAAATGATATCGGCAAATTTGGTGAAAGGTCCACCCCCGCTGCCATTGAAGCCAAGAGTGATGTAGGAAGATTTGCCGGGAAGAATGGGGTCATTGCTGCGGTACTTGGGGGTCGTACAGCCACAACTAACTTTCACATCAACGATTATCAGGGTATCTTTTGCAGAGATGTTTTTGATGTAAACATTGAACTCCCCTCCTTTTCCTACGGGCACATTACCCATGTTGTAATCTGCATTGGTGAATTCTGCTATCAGCTGAATATCTTTTGGTGTCGGGGTGCTATCCTGTTGGGCATGAATGGATGGGTTGGGCAGTGCGAAACAACCAATAAAGCAGACCAGAAGATAGCGGAACATGAAGATAAATTGAAATTAAAATTACCAAAAAAGGGTTGATTTTTTTCGCCCCTGTTTTTCATTAAAAAATGTAATTTTACGTTATATCCTGATGATAAAACATTTCCAACCATGACTACCGGAAAATTTTTGCTGACAGTACTGGGTGCTTTTACCGGATTTGCAGTTGCAGCGCAATCTCCTTCTCAGCGTATTTTCTTCGTTTCTTCTGATCCTGCTCAACCGATCAACTACAACAAAATGCGCGAGGTGGATGGAAAATGCAAGGTGTTGGTGAAGGATTGGTTCCGACCTGAACAAAAATATGCGGTAAAGACACATGGCTTTCAAACCTATCTGGCATTGCAACAGAGTGCCTTCATCAATGATGTCAATGGACAGCTAGACACCTTGCGGAGTCCGATGGGAGGTTCTGTAGCATCGGTGGCCTTTGATAAAAAATCCAACCGCCTTTTTTATTTCCCCATGTTTGCTTCCGAGTTGCGGTTCATGGATCTTAACCAGCCTGATCCGCATTTTACTTATTTGGACAACCAATCCCTGAATCTTCTCAAACACCGAACAGATGTAGCCAACCAGATATCCCGCATGACGATTGGGGCTGATGGTTTTGGCTATGCTTTGACCAATGATGGCGAGCACCTCATAAGGTTTACTACGGAAGGTCAGCCCACCATCACCGATTTGGGGGTGATAACTGATAAGCCGGGCAATAGCATTTTTGTGCGCTCCAGTTGCACGAGTTGGGGAGGAGATATGGTGGCGGATGCGGAAGGCAGACTGGTATTGATTACCCAGAGCAATTATGTATTTCGTATCACCATTGCCAGCCGTGTGGCGGAATATCTCGGGCAGATAGTTGGCTTACCGGGAGGATTCACCACCAATGGTGCCGCGGTAGATGAAAATGGAGAATTGATTCTGAGTTGTGGAAGTTCCAGAACGCAGAACATGACACAGCACTTGTTTCGGGTGAAGAATCTTTTGAATTTAACAGCTGAGGCTGTTGAGGACAAGAAAATTCCTGAAGTGGGGAACATTTCTGATATGGCCAGCAGCAACCTGCTGAACCAGCCCAACAATACTCCTCCTCCGGTGATTTCCTTCCAGCAGGACAAAAAGAAAGATATTGTTCCGGAGCCGGTATATACGATATTTCCGAATCCTGTAAGCAGGGGTAAGTTTACTGTGCGTACGCAGAATATTGCGGACAAGGGTGTTTATTCTCTTTTGTTGGTTGACATGAACGGACGGATTGTGTTGGAAGGCAAGATGAATTTGGGAGAAAAAACAACCAACCACTCCTTTAATATACCTTCTTATGAAGCGAAGGGTACCTATGCGTTGTTGGTGGTTGATTATTTCAAAAGGACGGTCTTCTCAACGCAGTTAATCGTTGAGTAAGTTTTTCCGCTTTACAAGTGTGGCAGCATGAGTGTGATGATTGCTTCTTTGAATTCAGGCAGCAATGGCAATGCCTATTATGTGGGTACTGCGGAAGATGCTGTGTTGGTAGATGCGGGCATCAGTTGCCGGGAGATAGAGCGACGGATGACAAGACTCGGACTTTCGATGGAAAAGCTCAGGGCGGTTTTTATTTCCCATGAACACAACGATCATATTGGTGGGGTTTCTGTATTGGCAAGGAAGTTCAGACTTCCGGTATATATGACTACTGCTACAGAAACGGGTATGCGCATTCCGGCACCTGTATCTTTTCTTCGACGTTTCAAGGCAGATGAGCCTGTTCAGGTGGGAGAACTGGAAGTGACCGGATTTACCAAGACACATGATGCGGCTGATCCGCACAGTTTTATCATTCGCCACCGCCACATACAGATTGGTGTTTTTACAGATTTGGGCAGGGTATGTGATAATTTGAAAAAGCATTTCAATGGGTGTCATGCTGCTTTTCTGGAATCGAATTATGATGTAGATATGTTGGAGCAGGGCCGTTATCCAGAGCATTTAAAAAAGCGGATACGCGGTGGGGAGGGACATTTATCGAATGATGAGGCCTGGGAATTGTTTCAGCGGTATCGGGGTGAGCAGATGAGTCATTTGTTGTTATCGCATCTTTCGCGCAACAACAATACGCATGAGAAGGTGAAGGAATTGTTTAATAGGGACAGTGGCAATACGCATATTGTGATTGCCTCGCGCTACCGACCTTCAGAAGTTTATAAGATAACCGGCACGGAAGCGGATAAGCCGCAGGCGGCTGCTGTGGTTCCTGTTGTGGAACAGTTGCGGTTGTTTTAGTGGATTTCTTCACCGCAGGGTCTTTGGTCTTTGGCAATTGGTCTTTGGTTTGATTAACTAGAACGATATGACCATCATACCAAAGACTAAAGACCTGATGCTAAAGACAAAAATAGTCTTTGGTCTTTGGCGGTTGGTCTTTGGTTTGATTTACTAGAACGATATGACCATCATACCAAAGACTAAAGACCTGATGCTAAAGACCGAAATAGTCTATATCTACAATTCAACCGCCAGTAATTCGCTGCCCAGCTGGTGTAAAGCGGCCTGAATTTTTTCACGTTGGTTGGGTCGGGGTTTGCGATGGCCAGTAGCGTAATGTTGTAATTGTTTTTGATTGATGCCGGTCAGTCTTTCCAGTGCTGAATTGGTAAATATCCCTTTGTAGTAGGCCAAGAGACTTTCTGCATCAAATCTATACAGCAGTTGATAGGGTGCCTGTAAAAATTTAGGACGATTTTTAGCCGACATCGATTTCAATGTAGCAATACAATCGAGTATGTCTTGTTTACATTCCTGAACGGTTTCTCCCCCACCGGTAATACCGGATTCATTTTCAGCATACCCCCAGTAACCATCTTCATTTTTTTCTATGATGATGCGTATAGTTTTCATGGCGTTTATTTGAATGATGTTTATACTATTGTTATATACCATTTCTTTCCGCAACTTCATTTCCAATCCCTTGCCCAACTCTTTTGATCCATGTGAGGGTATGGATACCTGTTTACCATTCTTTTCGAAGATAATGTGGCTTCCTTTTCCCCTACGAACAAAGACCCAACCCTTTTTTTGAATTTCACGCAAAAACTCATTGGACTTCATGAAATGAACAGATTGTAAAGATAGTATTTTTACTATCTTTTATAAAAAAATTAATTAAGCCAAATTCAAGAAAATAAATGGTTGGGGAACGAGTACTTATACGCTAGGTATAAGGTTGAGTTTTATCCAGGCACCTGCTGTTAAAGACCGAACCAGTCTTTTTCTTCTCCGAAGGGTTTTTCTTACGGCTTGCGCGTATGAAGACCCTGCGGCATGAAAGAGAATTCAATATAACCTAGTTTATCATTGATAAGATAGATCAGCGTTCATGCCGCAAAGTCCTCCTCCTGCGTCGGAGAGACTTTTCGGAGGAAAAAAGGAATTGGCACAGAAATTAAAAGTCAGTACCTTAAGATTTCCCAATCAAATCATTACAACACTAATTCCATCCACATGAAGTTTTTTCGTTACTTCTTGCCCTTGGTGGCTGGACTTTCATTCACAACTGCACCTGCACAAAACAAGCCGCTCAGGCTGGGGGTAATCGGATTAACACATACCCATGTGCACTGGATCCTGGGTAGACCCGCGGATGAAAAAGTAGTCATTGCGGGCATCGTAGAAAGCAATACAGAACTGGCCCGCCGCTATATGCAGCAGCATGGGTTGTCAATGAACCTGGTATATGCCTCTATGGACGAATTGATTGAAAAAGCGAGACCCGATGCTGTGGCTGCATTTGGAAGTATCGAAGAACACCTAGGGGTGGTTGAAAAATTTGCCCCATTAGGAATACATGTTATGGTCGAAAAACCTTTGGCTGTGAACATGGAACATGCCAAAAAAATGGAAGCCTTATCTAAAAAATATGGCATTCATCTGCTTACCAATTATGAAACGACCTGGTACCCAACGGTACATACTGCGAACGATTGGCTGCAAAAAGATAGCATTGGCAGTTTAAGTCAGCTCATCATTAGAGATGGACATCGGGGTCCCTTGAAAATTGGAATCAACAGTGAATTTTTGGATTGGCTCACTGATCCCATAAAAAATGGCGGTGGAGCCATCACCGACTTTGGTTGCTATGGCGCCAATATAGCTACCTGGATGATGAAAGGAGAACGACCATTGCAGGTAATCGGAGTAACCCAGCAATTACAGCAGGAAAACAATCCAAAAGTAGATGACGAATCGACTATCCTTCTTGTCTATGAAAATGCCAAGGCCACGATACAGGCATCCTGGAATTGGCCTATTGGCAGGAAAGATATGGAAGTGTATGGGCGAAAAGGAGTGATCTATGCTGATAACAGAAATGAATTGAGGAAACGATTAGCAGTGGGCTATGACGGATTCACAGAAACAACCCATAAATTAACTGAACGCCCCGCTCCTTTCCACGATCCTTTTGTCCATTTTGCAGCTGTCATCAGAAAAGAAATTATCATTCCCCCCTTCGATCTTTCTTCGCTTGAAAACAACATGATCGTAATGGAGATTTTGGATGCTGCCAGAAGATCAGCAGCAAAAGGAAGAGCAGTGCAAATAAAAAGATAACTAAACATATTGAAAAGTATAACTAATTTTTTTTCGCAGGATCTCCGCCTCCATCGGAGACCCTGCGCAGACGTAAAGCTGCGTTTGAGTATATAGTCCGTATTAATTAAATTGCAAGTTATTATCATTCGCATATGGGCAAAGAAATCCTAAA
>JBJTTC010000079.1:0-18770 GCA_046079965.1 Sediminibacterium sp.
CCTTTACGAAAACAAAGCAACTGCAGATTTTATCGATTTTTGTTTTCTTAGTTCAAAGATAAAAAAGTAAAGAAAATTAGCATCCGTATTTGTTTCAGGTATAAATACGGGTTGTTTTGTAACCGAAGGTTTTCATGCCGCAGGGTCTCCGCCTTCGACGGAAGACCCCGCGGAGAAGAAAGACCGTTTCAGTCTTTAGCCAAAGGTCTTTAGTCTTTAGCACGAATATCATTTCGTTGTAAAAAATCAAGCCAAAGACCAAAGATTGTTTCCAAAGACCAAAGTCCAAAGACTGGTTTAAGTAATTACAATCATTTAAAATAAATACATAGAAAAACCCGAAAACAAAAAAATCCCTACAGAAATTAAAGGTACTGGAACCAACGCTTGTTCACATCCCAGTTTTCCATTTCTTTTGCCACTTCCGAGAGAAAAGAAGCACCCATGCTTCCATCGATGATGCGATGGTCATAACTAAGAGAAAGATACATCATGTGCCTTATGGCAATTACATCCCCCTCCGGGGTTTCCATCACAGCTGCCCGCTTTTTAATAGCACCCGCCGCCAATATAGCAACCTGGGGTTGATTGATGATGGGAGTTCCCATCAAACTTCCAAAGGTCCCTACATTCGTGAAGGTGAAGGTGCCACCCGAAGTATCATCGGGTTTCAACTGATTGCTGCGGGCAGCATCTGACAGTTGATTGACCATACGGCTTAACCCGACAATATTGAGCTGATCGGCACCTTTGATCACAGGTACTATCAGGTTACCGCTGTGCAGTGCTGTTGCCATTCCTATATTGATGTCTTTGCGCAGAATAATTTGTTCGCCATTGACGGAACTATTGATCATTGGAAACCGCTTCATCACATTCACAATACATTCAATGAACATGGGCGTGAAAGTAAGCCGTGTCCCTTCTCTTTTCTCAAACTCATCTTTTACCCGCTTGCGCCAGAATACCATGTTGGTTACATCTGCTTCAGTAAAACTGGTAACGTGCGGACTCGTCTGCACACTGTTCACCATGTGTTTGGCTATCAGTTTCCGCATGCGGTCCATTTCCAATATTTCAGTTGCACCGGAAACAACCACTTTCGAGGGGTCAGACCACTGTCCATTTTGAGAAGGTACCGAAGGAAGGGGCGTGGCAGGAATCTCTGCTACAGACACATCTATGCTTGCTGCCTGCACAATCGGTGGAGCAACAACTTCCTCCGGAACTTTTGTGGCAGCGGAAGGTAATTGAACCGCGATGAGGTCTTTGGCAGCCGGCTCCGGCGCAGCAGATTCTTCCACTAAGGGTACACCTGTTTCTGCAGCCAATTGAGCAATTTCACTCCATACATCTGCCGGAGATACCGGTGTTTCAACGGGTGTATCTATGGGTGAAATAACGGGTGATGGACTAGGTATTTTCCCCGATTTCTTGTCGGTAATATATTGAAGTATGTCTCTTTTGGTTACCCTGAATTCGTTGCCGGTTCCCGGAATTTGTTCCAATTCACTCATGGATATTCCCTCGCGCTGAGCGATGTTCAGAACCAATGGGGAATAAAAACGATTCACTCCGGCTTTTCCCTCAGCTCCTGAAACCTGTACCCCTGTGTCAGCAGGAGTGGGTACGTAAGGAATTTCTTCAGATGGCAAAGTAGTATTTCCGGATGCTGTTTCTGTCTGTATGCTCACCTCAGAGGTTGGAGCCGGTTCCAGTTGAGTTTCTACCGGCGGCAATGACTCCATTGAAACTACTTTCGCAGGTTCATCCGCTTTTCCGTTTTCAATTCTTGCTATGACTGCACCAATGGGCACTACATCGTTGACTGAAAACAAAATTTCCGCAATGGTTCCCGCTGCCGTGGAAGGCACTTCACTGTCAACTTTATCAGTGGCAATATCCAATACCGTCTCATCCATCGACACCTGATCACCCACCTGTTTGTGCCATTTCAAGATGGTGGCTTCCATGATGCTTTCGCCCAATTTGGGCATTATCAAATCAACAAGCGCCATAATTAATGCAAGCGGTGTTTATAATTGCTGGGTGAACAGGTGCTTCCTCCACCAGAATCATCAACTACCCTTTCACTCAGGAACCAATAAAAATCAATAACTTATGGTTACAAATTTCCCCGATTCAACATCAAATGTAAACGTAATTTGAAGAAGGATATTCACTTATTGTCCACAATCGCAGCATAAAGCAAACGAAGGGTATGCGCTGCTGTAAGTTCTATGTTTCTTTTCCGGTCAAAACGGAACCTCATTTCCTGGCTTTGCACCCCTTTTGCCGTTGCTACGGCTATCCATACCAGGCCGATTGGTTTTTCTGCGGTAGCCCCTCCGGGTCCCATGATGCCACTCACTGCGATGGCATAATCTGCTTCCATCAACTGTCGGGCAGTAGTTGCCATTTGTTCAACAGTAGAAGCACTCACGGCGCCGTGTTCCTGCAAACTGGATTCAGTGACTCCCAATAACTTTGTTTTGATTTGATTGTCATAACAAATGATGGATCCCTTATAGTAAGCTGAAGAACCTGCATGTGAAGTAAGCAAATGTGCGATGTAACCTCCGGTACAACTTTCTGCTGTGGTTACGGTGGCATTCTTTTTTATCAGCGCCTGTCCTACCGCCTTTTCTAGGGGAATGTCTTCATCAATGATCAGGTGCTTGGCCACCCGTTCTTTCAGCAATTCGAAATGATGTAGTATTTCTTTTTCCAAAACCAATTGATCTGTTCCCCAGCCACTGAGTCTTAGTCGAACCATTCCATAATTGGGTAGATAAGCCAGTTTAATGTGTGGAGGTAAATTGTTCTCGATATCTGCAATCATTTCCGCCAGAAAAGATTCTCCCACGCCGGCAGTCAGCATGGTTCGATGTGCTACCACGCCGGAGGAAAAATTTTCCTGAAGCATGGGCAATACTTTTTCTGTCATCAACCACTTCATTTCATGGGGAACTCCCGGTAATGACACATACCAGACACCTTCTTTTTTAAACAACATGCCCGGAGCCGTTCCTCGTTCATTCAGCAAGACAGTGCATACGTCCGGAACATCTGCCTGTTTAATGTTTCTCTCAATCATCGGACGCTTCAACACCTCCTTAAAAATAAATTCCAGGTGTTTCAGGGTTGGTTCATGGGTCACCATCTTTCCCCCGAAATAATCACAAAGTACCGGTTTGGTGATGTCATCTGCTGTAGGACCCAAACCTCCCGTGATGATTACAATGGAAGCTCTTTTTCCTTCCGTATCCAGAGCGGCCCGAATGTCTTCAGCCCGATCCCCTACTGAAATTCGGTGTCTTAATAAAATACCTATTTTATTCAATTCCGTGGCAATCCAGGCACTGTTGGTATCAATCACCTGACCTATCAATAATTCATCACCGATGGTAATGATGGAGGCAAAAACTTTTTCGGGCATGGCGAAGTGCTTAATTTAGTGCAAGGTAACTTCATTTATGAAAAAGTACGTCCTGTTCTTAACCCTTTTCTTTCATTCCGAAATCTTATTTGCACAACCGCTTTCCGAACGTTTAAATAGGGCAACTAATTTTTTGTTGGCTGATCAGTCTTTGCGGCATGCTTGGTTGGGTTTGCTTGCCATCGATGCCGATACCGGAGATACGCTCATCTCTTACAATGCTCAAATTGGTATGCCCCCGGCCAGTTGTCTCAAAATCATTACAGGGGCAACCGCGTATGAATTGCTTGGTCCATCTTATCGATTCACTACCGGGTTTTTAACTGAGGGCACAATAAAAAACGGAGTGCTGGATGGAAATCTCTACATCGAAGGCAGTGGTGACCCTTCTCTGGGAAGTCAGCGGTTTAATTCAACCCTACCGGAACAACAGTTGATGTCGTGGAAAAAAATTTTACAGCAGGAAGGCATCCTTCGCATCAAAGGCAAAATAGTCCCTTTCAATAATGGATGGAAGGGGATTCCTACTCCGGGGGGTTATACATGGAACGACATCGGAAATTATTTTGGTGCTGGCAGTGATTTTTTGAACTGGCGCGAAAATCAGTACGACTTACTCCTTCAATCCGGTCCCCGGGTAGGAGATAGGGTTGACATCATCTCAGCAAGACCCGCACCTCTGAAAGTTACCTTCGAGGTAATTGCAAGAGCTGCAGAAAAAGGGACAGGAGATCGAACGAATATTTATTTGTCACCAAAATCTACCCATGCCATTGTTGAGGGAACAATACCCCGCGAAGAAAAAAGTTTCATCATTGCGGGTTCTCTTCCTGATCCGCCGGCACAGTTGGTGAATGAGATGACAGCTTCCTTTCGGATGAATGGGCTACCCATAGATGAACAGGGAAAATCATCCCCATTGCCTCAATACCTCCAGCCCTTATTCATCCATTATTCACCTTCTTTGGATAGCCTCCATTACTGGTTCATGAAAAAAAGTGTGAACCTTTATGGTGAAGCATTCATTCGTGCCATTGCCAGACAAGACAGTGGTGACGGTTCGCTGGAACAGGGCATCGAACGAGTGATTCAATTCTGGCAACAAAGAGGCATTGACCCTTCATCACTTACTATACTGGATGGCAGTGGTTTATCACCACAAAACCGGGTAACACCTTCCTCCCTGGTGAGGGTACTTCAGTATGCCCGCCGTCAATGGTGGTTTCTTCCTTATTGGGAGTCCTTTCCTCAATACAATGGAATGACTTTGAAAAGCGGTACCATTGGAGGGGTAAAATCTTTTGCGGGATACCATACTACACCTGAGGGGAAAAACGTAATTTTAGCCATTCTAATCAATAACTTTGATGGCTCATCTGCTGCCATAGTAAAGAAATTGTTCACCTGGCTGGATGAATTTAAAAAGTAATTTTTCACCATAAATATCTTATATGCAACAGCAATTTTCAAACCACAAAAAGTATGTAACAGGGTATCATTATGTTTTGTTACCCGCCTTGCTCGCTTTACTCATTGGTTCCATCGTAAACCTGGTAAAATCCGATTGCAGTAATTTTTATTCTGCTTCCCTGATTTGTTTTATGTCGGTGATTCTCATTTTCATCACATTTTTTGCCCGTTCCTTTGCGTTGGTAGCACAAAACAGGGTAATTCGCGCCGAAGAGAACATGCGCCATTTTGTTATGACCGGAAAACCTTTGCCAGCAGGTCTGCGTCTTTCTCAAATCATTGCATTGCGGTTTGCTTCTGATGAAGAATACCTTGCTTTGATTGAAAAAGCCATCCGCGAAAGTTTGTCAGCCGGCGACATAAAAAAATCCATCCAAAACTGGAGAGCCGATTATCACAGAGTTTGATTTGCAAAAAATGGCAACCATTTTTCTCTCAGAAAATCGGGCATCCGAATTCTCTTGTTGGTAGCTGCATGGATGAACATAAGCGTAACCCTACCTGTTGTTAGCAATTTCTTTCTTTCATTGTACACTTCATGGTGGAAAGTAATTTCGTATTTCTCGGGGAACTCTCTCAACTGTGTTTTTATGGTGATTAGGTCATCATAGCGCGCCGGTCGAAGAAATTTTACCTCCAGGGCTACCACCGGCATGTGTACACCCTGCTCTTCCATGTATTTATAGGTGAGTCCAAGATCACGTATGCTTTCTGCCCTGCCTACCTCAAAATATTGTGCATAATTACCATAATAAACAATGTTCATTTGGTCGGTTTCTGCATACCTAATGCGCAGGGTAGTTGTGTGTTCGTACATAAGCCTTTGATGACCCTAAAAATACAATAAACAGGGCGCATTTTTCGTTGAAACAGGATTTTCCATCCCATTCCGGCTACCCTGGTTGTTAATGACAACAAAAAGTACCCTATTTTGTGGAAAGAATTGAAGCCGGAAGCGTCCTTATTTCCCAACAATTCAATAATCGTTTCTTATTTTCGTAACCTGAAACACATTTGCTTTTAGCAGAATGCAACAGCTGCTTTATAAATACTTGATTTTACACAATCGCCTGAACATTCCTTCCCTGGGAAGTTTTTCAGTGAGTTATCAGCCGGCGCGACTGAACACCCAAACCGGAACCCTCGACCCGAAACAACCGGTATTGCATTTCAAAGACGGACCTCCCCCGGCCACCGATACCGGATTAATACCTTTTCTGGTTGCTGAAATGAACATCAGTCCCGCCTCTGCTGCCAACCAACTTTTGAATTTTTCCCTGCAAGTGATGTCTGAATTGGTAGAACACAACCGGGCAAGATTGAAGGGCATAGGAACACTTACGAGAGACCAGAATGGCAGGCTGCTCTTCGAACAAGAAAACAGTCCGGTACATATTCAGTCTTCTGTCGATGCGGGCTATGTTCCCCCTGCTGCACCTGCTTCACGTCCTGTTCAGCAACAGCCCGTTTCTCCTGTTTCCCGACCGGTTCAGCAACAGCCCGTTTCTCCGGCTTCGACTTATGCTACTTCTCCTTCTTATCCTACAGGCCCTTCCTATCCATCAACCCCTCCACCCAGAACACAGTCACCTTCTGTGGCTTCTGCAGGTGCCGTCAGTAGGGGCCTTGCTGGTCAACTAGATCCTTCACTCGATTATGCAGGACTACAATCTTATCAAGAATCGCCTGAACTGGCCAAATTTCGTCAGCAACTGGCACAGCGACGGGAACAGGTTAATTCGGTATTTGGCGATTTAAGGGAAGCCCGTGAGCGAATGAGCCGAATTCCATTGAACAGAAATGGAAATGTGGCGCTGCCCCCGACGGCATCACCTATGCCTTCAACCACCCCCTTTCAGCGGTCAGCCAACCCACTCTCAGCACCACCACCTGCCCGTCCCGGCAGGCGTCCCAATCCATTGTTATCATCAGAACCATTGCCGGCTCAAACACCCTTTTGGCAGTCCGAACAAGCATCTCAGAAAAATGACAGCGATACCCAATCCGGATTTTCCTCCCCTTTCAGGGATCGTTCACAACAACCCTGGGCACCCGAGCCTTTCCTTCCTCCATCGAACGACCCTGAAGAAACAGAACCATCTTTTTCACCCTTTGAAAGAGAAGATCCTTTAACCTCCCGATATACTCCACCTACTTCACCTGTTCACAGAAGTTGGCAAAGCCCCGATCAACCGGAAACCCGTTCTAGCGTTCCTTTCTCCCGACCCGCTGCCCCCACTTACCCAGGTGGAACTGTTCGGGATATGAAGAGGTCTCCTCTTCGTGGACATCCTTCCTCCTCTTTTCCTGTTGCTGCAAACCCGGATATGAGGCCCGGTAAATGGGCTCCCCAGCGAGGCAATGTG
Source organism: Sediminibacterium sp. (assembly GCA_046079965.1). GTDB lineage: Bacteria > Bacteroidota > Bacteroidia > Chitinophagales > Chitinophagaceae > Sediminibacterium. The sequence continues at coordinate 7,276 of JBJTTC010000079.1, forward strand.
CCTGTTAAAACTTCAGCAGGGCACGCTGCAACCGAAGAAAAGAATGAGGAGGAGGAAACAATTAAAAAAGGTTTTTTTGCCCGCTTGAAAAGCAGCATTGGCAGGATGTTCAAAAAAACAAAAAAGGAAGAAGCTGCCCCCGCAAAAGAAAAAGAAAAAGTAAAGGGGAAGATAAAAGGAAAAGTTACGGAAGAAAAAGTCGCAGAAGAAAAAACAAGCATGAGCTTCCGCGAGATCATTGCTCAATTTGCAGACGCCTTTACAGAAATGAAAGCCAACGAGCTCAAAGCATTGCCTGAGGAAAAAAAGGACTACTGGTGGGCATACAGCATAGTGCTGACAATTTTTGCCACCATTGCCCTGATTGTACACATGTTCTAAGAGGCCCATCTTTCCCATTCAAAACATGTTATGACTCCCATCGGTGTACCCTTGTCTTGTATTTGTTGTGGCCACTCACCCATGGTGCCCGTTTTGTTGGTAAAAGATCATTCAGTCTCGGGTGAGCCATTCAATATATGGGGTTGTAACTCCTGTGGTTTTCGATTGACAGCCAATGCACCGGATGCCCTGAACATAGCACCGTATTATGTTTCGGAAGAATATATTTCGCACACCAATACCAATCGCGGTTTAATTAATCAACTCTACCAATGGGCTCGCGTATTCACCCTGAGGCAGAAGAAAAAGCTGATTACAACCACCACCTGCCGGTCAACAGGCAACCTGTTGGAAGTTGGTGCCGGTACCGGTTATTTTGCTGAAACCATGCTAAAAGCCGGCTGGAACATAACTGCACTGGAACCCGATGCAGGTGCGAGAGAAATTGCCCGTCAAAGAGCCGGACTGGACCTTCTCCCATCCGTTCAGTTATCCGAGTTGCCATCAACCCATTTTGATGTTATAACTTTATGGCATGTGCTGGAACATGTGCATGATCTATCCGGTTACCTCAACAATTTTCATCGTTTACTTCGAAAAGAAGGCTACCTGATCATCGCCGTACCAAATTATACTTCTCCGGATGCCCAACATTATGGGGTCAATTGGGCTGCCTACGATGTACCGAGACACTTGTATCATTTTTCCCCGGACTCAATGCGGAAATTATTGGCCTCACATCAGTTTGAATTGGTAGGTATTCGGCCTATGTGGCTGGATGCTTTCTACGTTTCCCTATTGAGTGAAAAATATGCCGGGAATAAAAACAATTTCATTTCCGGATTCATTCAGGGCGCAATTTCTAATCTGAAGGCTATGCTGAAAGGGAAAAATACCAGTTCACTGATTTACATCGCACGGCCCAAGTAAGAACCTCATTGGAACCTTATTTCAAACAGGGCAGGCCAGTATTTCCCGGTGATGAAAAAAGTTTTTTTCTCAGGATGGAAAGCAATGCCGTTCAATACCTCTGATTTAGAAGCAGGTGCAATGTTGTTCTTTCCCATGATGCCCGTTAAATCTGCACGGGCCACCACCTGACCATTGGAAGGATCTATTTTTAAAATCTGATCAGTAGGGTATTTATTGGCATAAATAAATCCATCTGCCCATTCCAGTTCGTTCAGGCTGTCAACATAACCATTGTTATCTGAAACACCCAGGGTTCGCACAATTGAAAAGTTGGCGGGATTGACAAAATAGAGATTGCTCCCTCCTGTGCTGATAATTAAGTTCTTTCCATCTGTTGTGATGCCCCAGCCCTCATAGGGCCAGTCAGGCACTTCGGGTAATCGTTTCAACTGAAGATCATAAACAAATACCTTGTGTTCCTTCCAGGTGAGTTGGTAAATTTTATTGTTGAATATGGTTATGCCTTCTCCGAAATATTCCGGTGCCAATGCAATTTGCAGGAGGGGTTTCCCTGTTTTGAGGTCAACTTTTTTCAACTTGCTCTCCTTGTACATGCCGGTACCTTCCAACAATTCATTTTTATGGAAAAGCAATCCCTGGGTATAAGAGGTGGTGTCGTGAGGGAATACATTGATGACAGTATAGTTCATGTTTTGAACCTGTGGAATGGGTAAAACCTCCGGAATAGAATCGGTGGACGATGAATTGCCCTGGCAGGATGCCAGAAAAACCAATGCCAGTAAAATGCTGCTATTTTTCATAGGAATGATTTAGACATTGAACCTGAAATGCATCACATCACCATCTTTTACAATGTACTCTTTGCCCTCAATCCGGAGTTTACCATTTTCTCTGCAGGCCGCTTCACTCCCAAATTTAATGTAATCTTCAAAAGCAATTACTTCTGCTTTGATGAAACCTTTTTCAAAATCTGTGTGAATCACACTGGCCGCCTGAGGGGCTTTCCATCCTTTCTTGATGGTCCATGCGCGAACTTCTTGTTCACCGGCAGTAAAATAGGTTTCCAGGTTCAGCAGTTCATAGGCAGATTGTATGAGCCGGTGCAATGCCGGCTCCTTCATGCCATATTCGTCCATGAACATTTTTCTGTCTTCCTCTTGTTCCATCTCTGCAATTTGTGCTTCAATGTTGTTGCACATGACAATCATTTCGGCTCCTTCTGACGCTGCTGCAGCTGCCAATGCTTTTGAATACTCATTTCCGGTATGCATACTCGCCTCATCCACATTGGCAACATACAATACAGGCTTATCGGTGAGTAAAAACAAATCAGCAATGGCTGTTTTCTCCTCTTTGGTAAGTCCCAACGTATGTATATTCTTTCCCTGTTCCAGATGCGTTTTACATCTTCCCAAAATGTCGAATTCTGCTTTTGCCTTGGTATCAGTGCCTACACGCGCCATTTTTTCCAGCCGCTGCCATTTTTTTTCAACGCTTTCCAGATCTTTCAACTGCAGTTCTGTTTCAATGATTTCTTTATCACCGACTGGATTGATCTTTCCTTCTTCCCGTAAAACATTCTCATCCTCAAAACAACGGATCACATGAATGATGGCATCCACCTCCCGTATGTTACCCAGGAATTTATTTCCCAAACCTTCCCCCTTGCTTGCCCCCTTTACCAATCCGGCAATGTCAACGATTTCGAGTTGAGTAGGTACAATTCTTTGAGGATTTACCAATTTCGCCAGTTGTTGCAATCGCTCATCGGGCACATCAACCAGTCCGACATTCGGCTCGATGGTACAAAAACGATAATTGCTGGCCTGCGCCTTCGCACTGTTACTAACTGCATTGAAAAGGGTCGATTTTCCCACGTTGGGCAATCCTACTATTCCTGCCTGTAATGCCATATTGCTTGCTTTGCGGGACCGGTATCCCTTTTTCAGGGTGCAAATATAGTTGGTTTACACCTGAGGATAAGCATTTCAACCGCATTCACTCATCTATCGGCGGAATTCATTATTTTCAAAGCACAATTAGAAGTATGGCACTGAACTATGTATGGATATTCTTTTTTCTGATAGGTCTTGTCATTGCATTGATAAAACTCATCGTTTTTCAGGACTATGACATATTCAGAAAAATCGTGGAGGGTATTTTCGATGCTTCTAAATCTTCGGTAATGGACATAGCTCTGCCGTTGACCGGAGTGATGGTGTTTTTTATGGGACTCATGAACATCGGGGAGAAAGCGGGAGCCATTCAATTGCTGGCGCGTTGGCTCAATCCTTTTATGAAGCGACTTTTCCCTGAAGTACCCGATCGCCATCCGGCCATGGGCCAGATGGTGATGAATTTCAGTGCCAACATGCTCGGACTTGATAATGCAGCAACACCATTTGGACTGAAAGCCATGGAAAGCCTGCAGACACTGAATCCTAACAAGGAAATTGCTTCCAATGCCCAGATCATGTTTCTCGTTTTGCATACCAGCGGTTTAACCCTGATACCCCTTTCCATCATCGCTTATCGTGCAAGTGCAGGAAGTACCAATCCCACCGGTGTCTTTGTTCCATTGATGATTGCCACAGTAACTGCAACCATCGCCAGCATCATCGTAACAGCTATCTATCAGCGATTGCGATTCGATTGGGTAATGATTGCCTGGCTAAGTGCCTTAATTGGCGGTGTTTCATTGTTTGCATCCTTCATTTACCATTTACCATCGGTTAAAGATGCTCCGTTGGCGGGAATATGGACAAAGGAAACTTTTAGCAATGTGTTGGGAAATCTTATCCTCTTTCTGGTGATATGTGCCTTTATCATCGGCGGACTGATTAAAAAAGTACATGTATTTGATGCATTCATTGAAGGAGCGCAACAGGGATGGCAGGTCATCATCAAAATCATTCCTTACCTCGTGGGTATCATAGTAGGCATTCGGGTATTCAGAGAATCGGGTGGTCTCGATGCCATCATCCAGGGCATTTCCTGGGTATTTATGAACCTGGGTCTCAACAATGAGTTTGTTCCTTCCTTACCCGTTGCCATCATGCGTCCTTTCAGTGGGGGCGGTGGTCGCGGACTAATGCTCGATGTTTTTAAGAACCATGGTGTGGATAGCTTTCTGGGCAATCTGGCTTCAATTTTTCAGGGAAGTGCAGACAGCACTTTTTATATCATCGCATTGTATTTTGGAAGTGTGGGAATAAAAAAAGTTCGCTATGCCATCTGGGCAGGCATGCTTGCCGATCTGATTGGTGTAATCTCAGCCATCTTTATTGCCTACTTGTTTTTCAAGTAATCAACGATTGACTTCAATATCCCGAAAGGTCAGAACCTCATTGTCCTTGTTTCTGTAAATGATCCGGTATTTCCCGGGTTGCAGGTACAAGTAATAATTACCATCCGCTGCTAATTGATAAGTCTGGTCTGCCGGCACACAATTGCCTGCTCTCTTCTTGGTGATTTCTTCCAGATAAAAAGCTTGCGCCAGCCAGGATCGGGCATGTGCAGCCGGGAGAGCAATCGATTTTCTTTTACCATTGAACCCCAGCCAAATGGCTCGCTGGTTTTGAAAGGCAGGTGCCGGATGCCAAACCATAAAAGAATAGTACCCCTCGTTCCACAACAAAGGAATCTCTTTTAGCAATGGAACTACAGGGCGATCAATGGGTTTTTGATAAGACAGCCATTCATATAACCAGGCACCTGCTGCATCAACACTTCCCGCACTAAGCGTGCATTGATCTATGCTTAGGCAGGGTAGCCCCAACAAAGAGGAGAGATACAAAGAAAAGGGTTGAACTTTTTTGTTGTTGTCTGAACCCATCGATTCAGGTTGAGTTATCACCACTAACTTTTCTGCGGAAGGTATCTTACTGAAATAATTGCCCAGTTGCTTTGCCTGGTTTTTTTTTCTTTCGTGTGGGTTGGCAATGGAATAGTCGGGTTGACAAGAAATCACTGAAAAGCCGGAGGCAATTGCCATTCGAATGAATTCAGCCAACACCGGTTCTGTAGTGAATAATCCGTTGGCAACACCAATTTCTTTGATGGGTTCTTTCGTTGGGGAAAGCAATTCCAGAGCGAGATGATGGTATCCCTGCCTTTTCAAAGAATCCAGTAGAGATGCCAGCCAAACATAGGTATAGGGTTTCAGGTAAGAGGCATTGAAAACAACAATTCTCTCCGTAGCCGTTTGTTGCAAAACAAAAGTTGTTGCATCGATTGTCCCGGCATTCCTGAAAGGCATTCCCTGGTTGCTAATCAATGTCTGTTCTTCACGAGAAAGTATGCCGGTTATTTTTTTTTCATACCAAAGACTGCTTTTATAATCGGTCAATCGGCATAGGGCATCACTCATTAGATCATAGTATGCAATGGTATCAATGATGGTGTGGTTCTTTTCTCTTTGCAATCCTTGTCGAAGTGGAAGCAAATAATTCATTCCACCTGTATCAATGGGTGTGATGAGCCAGTTGCTGTCTTTTACTGAAACAGGAACTGAAAAATAATATTTTTTTAAAGTTTGAAATGCTTCTGACTCCTGGTTGAAAGCGGTGGAAGCAATCATGCTCAGTACCAGCATGAGAAGGGTTCTTTCCAACAATCGATTCAATTGCATGCAGGCAATGTACTGAATCAAATGTTATTATTTTCCCAATGCGAGCCACAACTCTTCTACACCAATGGTTGCAGGCTGCTCGATGGAATGAATGAGCGAGTTTCCAGTGAGGGAAGGTATATTTTTGTCAATGACATAGATAGGTACCCCCGTTGGCACATGTTGAACCAGTCCTGCTGCAGGATAAACCTGCAGGGATGTACCAATGATGACAAAAATATCAGCCTCACCGGTGATTTGTGCTGCTGGTATCATCATGGGTACCTCTTCTCCGAACCATACAATGTCGGGTCTGAGTTGCGCTCCATCCGGAGCGAGTTGTCCCCATTGAATGTCACCCTTTGCAGTCGCTTTTAATGCTGCATTTTGTTCACTGCGCACACGTAAAATCTCCCCATGCAGGTGAAGTACCTTGCTGCTGCCGGCGCGTTCATGTAAGTCATCAATATTTTGTGTGATGATGGTGATATCGAAATCCCTTTCCATTGCTGCCAGCAGGCGATGTGCTTTGTTGGGTTTCGCATTCAGTACCTGTTGTCTTCTTTCATTGTAAAAACGCAATACGAGCTGGGGATTCTTTTTCCACGCATCGATGTGGGCCACCTCATATACATCGTATTCCTCCCATAAACCATCTCCATCCCGGAAGGTGCGCAAGCCACTCTCTGCACTGATGCCGGCTCCGGTCAATACCACCATTTTCTTTTGAGAGGAAGATTCGCTCATGGATAAAAATTTATCGGGAGGTCTTTGCCATTTTTAAAATCAAAGCCCATTCTTCCGGTCGAACGGTTTGTACCGATAAGCGACCCAATCGTATGAGGTCCATATTCGCAAGCAGGGGTTCCTGTTTGATGGCTGCCAGCGATACGGGCTGCTTCAGTTTTTTATAAGGACGAAAATCTACCACTAACCACGCAGGGTCGGGGGTTGTTGGATCTTGATAGGCCTCTTTGATAACCTCTGCAATACCTACGATTTCGAGGCCTTCATTGCTGTGGTACCAAAAGGCCCTGTCCCCAATTTTCATCGAGCGAAGGTTGTTGCGGGCACCATAATTTCTTACTCCATCCCAAAGTGTTTGACCTTCTTTTTCAAATTGATCCCAGCTGTACTTAAAAGGTTCTGATTTGATGAGCCAATAATTCATACCCTTTTTGTAATTAAGATGATGAAATGCTAACCTGAATTATTCCCATCCGGATGCCAATACATCGGCAAGGTGCAATACTTGTAAATTCATCTGTTGATTGCGTATGTATCCGTCAAGCTGCATCAGGCAACTCATGTCGGTGCTGATGATGTATTGGGCTCCGGTATCAGCGGCATTGCGCGATTTTTGTTCTCCCATGGCAATGCTGATGGGTTCGAACTTTACTGCAAAGGTTCCGCCAAAACCACAGCAGGTGGTGGTGTCATTCATTTCTACCAATTCTAGTCCCTCCACCTGTTGCAATAATCTGCGAGGTTCATCTTTGATATTGCATTCACGCAATGCAGCACAACTATCATGATAGGTAGCTTTGCCATTGAAAACTGCACCAAAATCATCTATCCCTAAAACATGAATCAGAAATGATGAAAATTCATGGATCTTTTCCGATGTCTTTTTTGCAGGTTGCTGATACGCAGAGTTTTCAAACAGCGATTTAAAATAATTTTTCACGAAACCGGCACAACTGGCACTGGGGGTAACAATGTAATCTGCACCTTCAAAGTCGGTAATGAATTTTGTACAAACTTCTTTGGCCTCACCCCAGAAGCCTGCATTGAAGGCAGGTTGACCGCAGCAGGTCTGGGCGCCATTGTACACTACCTCACATCCTGCTTTTCTCAATACCTTCACCATGTTGATACCAACGCCTGGATACAACTGGTCTATGAAGCAGGGAATGAAAATATGTACTTTCATCGGCGGTGACCGGCTTTTTTTAGTTTCATGTTCAGCAAAACCATTTTCAGGGCGGTCATGGCTGCTTCTTCACCTTTATTGCCGTGTTTTCCTCCGGTTCTTTCGTGCGCCTGTTCTTCGTTATGGAGAGTAAGTACGCCAAAAATCACTGGAATATCGAGCGTTAGATTTAACTGGGTGATGCCATCGGTAACGGACTGGCAGACGTAAGTAAAATGGGGGGTATCGCCTTGAATGACTGCACCCAGTGCGATATAAGCATCCGGCAACTGAGCACTGTAGGCGTAGTGATTTTTTATGGCAAAGGGAATTTCAACAGCACCGGGAACGGTCAATGTTTGGACCTCACAATCTGCTTCCTTTAATATTTTTTTCGCACCTTTCTCCAATAAGTTAACAATCTCAGCATTCCATTCCGTTTTCACCAAAACAATAAAGGCATCCTTCTGTGAAGGGATGCCTTTCTGCAATAATTTATTTCCGGTACTCGCCATGCGCAACGTCTATTCTTTGGATATACTAAGCCGGTTGATGTATTTGTCTGCCTGGTAACCTTTTTCTGTTTTTGGATATTTTTCTTTCAACTCCCGATATAATTCCAATGCATCAGCGTTCTTACCGAGTGTTTCTTGCAAAAGAGCAGCACGGAAAAGGTATTCAGAAGAATTGCCCTCATCTTTTTCAAAATGATGGGAAGCTTTGAGGTAGTATTCCACTGCCTGTTGTTTTTTGTTCAGTTCTGCATAGGCATCTGCCAGGTTACCATAGGCCAACAACTGGATTTGAGGGGCATCGGTAGAAAAATCTTCCAGGTACTTTACAGCATTGGCATATTCTCCAAGATGCAAGTAGCTGATGCCGGCATAATATTTTGCAAGATTGGCTGCCTTGGTTCCGCTGAAGGCGCGCATTACATACAACACCCCCTTGCTTTGTCCGTCTCCATTCAATACCAATCTGGAAGAGTCGAGTGTAAAATATCCCTGTGATTTAAAAAGAGCATCGGCTGCCTTCTCTTCATTGGGCTTTTTTACATATTCGTTGTAACCATACCAGCCTCCTATTAAAAGAACAATGGTTGAAACCGCTGCCAGGATTTTATTCTGGTGGATTTGTAAGAAATGAAGCAATTTTTCGATGGAATCTTCTTCGTGAAAAACTTTGGTACTCATGATGGGTTTGTTTTCATTTAAGCGCTGTTGCAACAGAATCAATCAACAATGAAAGGGTAGTTGTTGTCCACGTAAACATCTTTCAGCAATTCAGATTCATCCGGCCAGGGACTTTCTTCTGCGAAGCGAACGCTTTCTTCTACAATCAGGTTTATTTTTTGGTCTATCAATTCAAGGTCTGCAGCAGTGGCATACTTACTGTCTAGAATTTTGGTTCTCACTTTTACCAATGGATCCTGCTCCCGGTATTCTTCCACTTCTTCTTTGCTGCGGTATTTTTGGGGATCGGAAATGGAATGGCCTTTGTAGCGATAGGTTTTCAATTCCAGCAGGGTAGGACCGCCACCTTCTCTGGCTCTTTTCACTGCACGGGAAACATGCTCATGAACATTCTCCGGTGTCATGCCATCTACTTTATCTGCAGGCATATCGTAGGCATCTGCCAGTTTATAAATGTCCACCACATTGGAAGTTCTTTCAACAGAGGTACCCATTGCATACTGGTTATTTTCACAGATGAAAATCACGGGTAATTTCCAAAGCATGGCCAGGTTGAAAGTTTCGTGTAAAATACCCTGACGTGCAGCACCATCTCCGAAAAAGCAAAGCACCACATTTTGTGTACCCAGGTATTTTTCTGCGAATGCGAGACCAGCGCCGGTGCCGATTTGTGCACCCACAATGCCATGACCGCCAAAGAAACGATGCTCCTTGCTGAAGAAGTGCATACTGCCTCCCTTGCCCTTGCTACAACCGGTCGCCTTACCATAGAGTTCTGCCATACAGGAGTTGGCAGTCATGCCCTTTGCCAGTCCCAAACCATGGTCGCGATAAGCAGTGATGAAGGGATCATCGGCAGTGGTAGCAGTCATGCATCCTGCGGCAATGGCTTCCTGGCCAATATAGGCATGGAAAAAACCACGGATTTTGCCGGCCATTTTATACATCTCTTCCGCTTTCAGTTCAAACTGGCGGATGAGCTGCATTACTTCATACCAGTAGAGATAGGTTTCACGGGAAAATTTCGTCGCCACAGGCTACATTTTGAGGGGGCAAATATACAGCTAAAACCCTGAAATCACAATAGACAGAAACCGGGTTATGCACAATAGATGGGAGCCCGTAGGAGGGGTTGATCAGGCGCCTGTGGGCAAAGATTCTGGTGGGGTAACGCCGGCCGCCAAGCTCTGTTCGGTAATTTCTTGCAGCCATTGCTGAAGGGTATTAGGCGGCAGCTGTTCTTCGATCCAATCAGCAAAAGTTTCCATGTAAACTACTACATCTTCCCGCTTGTTTCTATGCAACCAGCGAAAACCTCCTGGCAAACGTTCCAGAATGGTACGGTCGGTAAGGTATTCAAGGTGGTGGATGTCGGTGGGGGTGAGGCCAGCTTCCATGAGTTTTTTTACCAGCAGACTAACCGGGGCCTGGGTAATGCCACAAAATTCCGCCGCCAGTTCTGTCCATTCTCCCGGAGCTGTATGCGCATAGGTGAGAATTTCCTTCTCATCGAGTCGGGTAATCACCTGCAATAGGTGTCCGCAATTACAACTTCCATGGTGTCCCCAGGCATAGTGGGCACCGTTTTGTAAACGAAGGGCTGTTGCCCTCAATGCATCTGCCAGTTCACGGGTTGGTTTGGCCATACAGGTTCAATTTTTCACTGAACAAATATAACCACCGGCAGTTAAAAAAGTTTAATAGGAAGTTTTGGAAGACACTGGCTTGCTCTCCTCCGAAAAGTCTCTCCGACGCAGGAGGAGGACTTTGCGGCTTGACAGCTGATCATTATTATCAATGATATACAGTAATAAGTTTAATTCTCTTTCATGCCGCAGGGTCCTCCAACGCTAAAGGTTGGAGAGACCCTTCGGAGAAAAAAATTAAGTAGTTGATTTGAGTTATAAATCAAACAGATAATTATTAAATAAAACATTTGGCCACACGGCCGAAACGGTTCTTGCAGTGCAGCTGGATGCGGGGACCCCGGGCGGAAGCTCCTGTACGAACGCCGAAGGCTGAGGGAAGGAGATCGCCGCACGGGGCGCAAGACAGCAAACGAAAAGAATTCCTGCTCCAGCAGGAAAGTAGAGGGCGAGGCCTTGACCTTTTTGGTTACTTTTTGGGTCAAGCCAAAAACGTAACTCCGGGTGAAGGGGCGGATAGCCCCTTCAAAGACAAACAAGTTAGCGTGATTAAAATTTAAAGTAGATCATCATTTGAGTAATGTACTTGCGACTCGACAGAAGATCATTATTATCAATGATATTCTAGGTTATATTTAATTCTCTTTCATGCCGCAGGGTCTTCCAACTCTAAAGGTTGGAGAGACCCTTCGGAGAAAAAAATTAAGTAGTTGATTTGAGTTATAAATCAAACAGATAATTATTAAATAAAACATTTGGCCACACGGCCTCCCGACGAGTCGGGACTGTTCTTGCAGTGCAGCTGGATGCGGGGACCCCGG
>JBJTTC010000080.1:0-8743 GCA_046079965.1 Sediminibacterium sp.
GCTTCTACCACACGGGCATCGAGGGGGGTAGTAGCTGCATTGTCCAGATAAACTCTTTCCATCCTTTTAAAATTACTAAATGATGCGATGATACTTATTGCGACTTTTTAAGTGATTCCTGAATGTCCAGCATGATTTTTCTTGCAATGTTATCAGCTGACGCCTCCAGGGTACTTTCTGAATAAATACGGATGATGGGTTCTGTATTGCTGCTGCGCAAGTGTACCCAGTCATCCTCAAAATCTATGCGCAAACCATCTTCCGTGTTCAAAGAATATTTTTTATATTTTTCTTTTATGTCGGAAAAAATTTCCTGCAATGCAATGCCCTCTGTCAGTTCTATTTTATTCTTACTCATGAAATAATCCGGATAGGTATTGCGCAGTTGTCGGATGGTTTTTTCCTCCCTAGCTAAATGACTCAGGAAAAGAGCGATGCCAATTAGTGCATCCCTGCCATAATGGAAATCCGGAACAATGATGCCGCCGTTTCCTTCACCACCTATTACCGCATTGACAGCTTTCATTTTCTCTACCACATTCACTTCACCCACCGCACTGGGAAAATATTGTCCCCCTCTTTTTTCGGTAATGTCTTTCAGTGCCCGGGTACTGGAGAGATTGCTGACCGTATTCCCCTTGCGGCGACTGAGCACATAATCTGCCACAGCGACCAATGTATATTCCTCTCCAAAAAAACTGCCGTCCTCACAAACAAAGCAAAGTCTGTCCACATCCGGATCAACGGCAATGCCAAGATCGGCGCCACCATTTCTCACTGCCATAGACAATTCCGTCAGGTTACCGGGTAGAGGCTCGGGATTATGAGAAAACCTGCCGTGAACCTCACCATGCAAAAGGGTAATGTTTTCCGGTTGCACGCCGAGGGCTTCCAGCAAAGGGGGGACGGATAGTGCACCTGTACTATTGATTACATCTACTACCACTTTGAAATTAGACCGTTGAATGGCTTCTTTGTCAACCAGCGGATAAGCCAAGATGGAGTCAATATGGTGCTCAAGGGAATCCTGTGCAGGCACAATTGCCCCCAATTCCTCCACCGATGCAAAATTGAGCTTTTCACTGGCAGCGAGTTCCAATACGGCTGCTCCTGCTTGTGCATCAATGAATTCGCCACGGCTATTGAGTAATTTCAAAGCATTCCATTCCCTGGGATTGTGGCTGGCAGTAATGATGATTCCTCCTGCGGCTTGTTTGTTCACCACCGCCATTTCAACTGTGGGGGTGGTGCTCAGTCCCAAATCGATCACTTCCATACCCAAACCCGATAATGTCTGCATGACCAGTTGTTGTACCATGTTGCCACTGATGCGGCCATCTCTTCCCACCACGATCCTTTTTCCTTTGTCCTGTGAACCCAGCCAGGTGCCGAAAGCTGCTGAAAACCTGACCACATCGAGGGGGGTAAGTGCCTCACCGGGCTGTCCGCCAATGGTTCCCCGTATCCCCGAAATGCTCTTAATCAATGCCATAATAATAAAATAAAATGTGTGCAAAGTTAACTCTTATTTTTTTGTGCATGAAGACCGTAATTTTGCCGGCAATGATAACACCCAACTGGTTCAAAGATTGGTTCAATTCTCCCTACTATCATCAGTTGTATAAACACAGGGATGAGCAGGAAGCAGAGTTGTTTCTGCAGCAGCTGATGGCACACCTGAAGCCGCCTCGCGGCGCCAAGATGATTGACTGGGCCTGTGGGAAAGGTCGCCATTGCAAAGTACTGAATGAAATGGGCTTTGATGTTACCGGAGTCGATCTCTCAGAGGCATCTATCCGGGAAGCTTTGCAGGAAGAGAACGAAACCCTGCATTTCTTCCAACATGACATGCGCATGCCCTTTCGCATCAATTATTATGACCTTGCCTTGAATGTGTTCACCAGTTTCGGATATTTTCCTACCCAGCGGGAGCATGATCGTGCCATCCACAGCATGGCGGTGGGATTGAAAAAAGGGGGTACATTGGTGTTGGATTATATCAATGTGAAAAAAGCATCGTTGGAATTGCCCCAATCATACCAACAAAAAGAATCCGATCAACTTGTTTTTCAAGTCGCCAAATGGCAAGATGACCAGCATATTTACAAACAGATACAAGTAGCTGATGCTCCCGGTGGAACATTGCGGCACCTTTTCACAGAGCGGATAGCCAAATTCACTTTGCATGATTTTTCTGAAATGATGGGCTATCAGGGACTACAAATCAGGGAGATTTTCGGAGATTATCACCTGGTTCCTTTTGAAGCTGCTCACTCGCCCCGGCTCATCATCATAGCAGAAAAGATCAGGTAAGTATGGGTTCATGACTCAACACATTGCAATGTCGGTCAACAGCCACAACTAAATATTATCTTTACAATGTGACATACATGATACTTGCGGAATCTTTTTGGTTTCAGATCATTCCTAACTGGCTCGACCGGCTCGATCGATCAATTTTTCTGTTCATCAATGGGAAAGCCAGCCATCCATTTCTAGATGCGTTGGCACCCTGGTGGCGGGAGTCAATCACCTGGACGCCAGTTTATTTTTTTCTTTTACTTTTTGCCATCATCAATTACAAGAAGGATGCCCTTCCATGGATCGCCATGGCACTGGTTACCATCTTACTCAGCGACCAGATCAGTAGTTCAGTGGTGAAACCCATCTTCACACGCATAAGACCTTGCAATGACCCCGACTTTCAGCAGAGCGTCCGTCTTTTACTCGATGGCTGTGGCGCCGGATATAGCTTCACTTCCTCTCATGCCACCAATCATTTTGCCCTGGCTTGTTTTCTCTCACTGACACTTCGTGATTGGATAAAAAAATATGCCTGGGTACTTTATCTCTGGGCAGCTTCTATTGGCTATGCCCAGATTTATGCAGGTGTTCATTATCCTTTGGATGTAATGGGCGGTGCTTTATTGGGTTGTTTCATTGGCTATGTTACAGCACAGGTTTATCAGAGATATATCGGTCCGCTCTCACTTCAAACCCAGACTATATGAATAGCAGGGCTGCCTTTCACGGATTGCTATTGATTTGTTTTTTGGGATGGATGGCCGGATTCATTTGGGTGCCTATCATGGATATTGATGCCAGTCAGTATGCCAGCATCAGTCGCGAAATGCTGGAAAGAAAAAGTTTTTTGCAGGTATTTGATGTCGGAAAAGATTATCTCGATAAACCACCCTTGCTGTTTTGGCTATCTGCTTTTTCCATGTGGATATTTGGGCCCACACTTTGGGCTTTTCGCCTGCCCTCCCTGTTGTTCGCTATGTTGTCGGTTGTATCAACTTATCAAATAGCACGCATTTACTACAACCAGCCCATTGCACGCCTCAGTGCGGTTGTCTTGGCTTCCTGTCAGGCACTCTTCCTCGTTACCCATGATGTTCGTTGCGATACCATGCTGATGGGTTGGGTTGCACTCAGCATCTGGCAACTCGCACTCTGGTACAGAAACCAACAACTTAGGTATCTGATCGTAGCTGCTATTGCAATTGCCGGTGGAATGCTTACAAAAGGACCCATCGCACTGCTGGTACCGGCATTTGCCTTTGCTCCCCACTTTGTATTGCAACGCAACTGGAAGCCTTTTTTCCAAAAAGAATACCTGCTGGTAATTTTCATCATCGCAATATGCCTTTTGCCCATGAGCATCGGACTTTACCGGCAATTCGACTTGCAACCGGGAAAACTGATCAATGGAATACCCATCAAATCTGGGTTGCGTTTTTATTTTTGGACCCAAAGCTTTGGTCGGTTTACCGGCGAAAATTTCTTCCATGAAATGAGCTATTTCAGTTTTCTGTTTGAAAACATGCTCTGGAGCTTTCTGCCCTGGATAATCGTGTTCTCCATCGCTCTTGTTGTTCGGGTATATCAATTGATTCTTCAAAAAGGTAAGATCGGCTCCGATCAGGAATGGTTCACAGCAGGAGGTTTCATTGTTACCTACCTTGTTCTATCAAGAAGTCAGTATCAACTTCCGCATTATATTTTTGTAGTCTTTCCTTTGGCAGCCATCGTTACCGGACAGTTCCTCTTTCAGTTGTGGCACCAGGATTCTTTCCAACGATTCAGCCGCTACCTGAATTACTTCCATGTTTTTTTATTCAGCCTACTATGGGGGGTATTGAATGTTTTGCTGTGGTGGGCATTTCCAGCCACTGCTACCTGGGTGAAAATGTTGGCTGCCCTTGCCCTTCCGGTATTATTGATCGGTATCAGTTCCCGCTTCAATCGGGTACCCCTGCTGGTTAGGTTGGCTGTATATACGGTTACCGGTATAAACGTTTTTTTATCAACTGCTTTTTATCCGCAGGTGCTCAAATACCAGATGGGAAATGATGCAGCTGCTTTCATTAACAACAAAAAATTACCTAAAACCCGGATCATCATTTATGGTCCGGATGCCGGCCGTTCCCTGTATTTTTACAGCCGCTACCTCTTTCCTTCCACTCGGGAGATAAAAGAAATTGGTTCCCGTCAATATGTTATTACGGTTAAAGATAGCTTGGGTGTAATTGAGAAGCATTTTCCCGGTACCCGGCTTTTACATGAAGGGTACAATTATGGCGTATCCATGCTGACGCCTGAATTCCTGGATCCGGCTACAAGAAGTTCTGCCTGTGGAAGATATGCCATCCTTGAACTGCCCCCACCCATTGTTCGCTAGCGGTATGCTTCAATTCATTAACTTTGACCATCTCCCATGGCAGATATTTTTATCATACTGGCACTGATTGTGCTCAATGGCCTTTTTTCCATGGCTGAAATTGCCCTGATTTCTTCCCGTAAAGTGCGGCTGGAATCCCAGGCTGCCAAGGGAGATGCCAAGGCAGCCCGTGCACTTCAACTGGCCAATCATCCTGATAGCTTTCTTTCTACCGTTCAGATAGGTATCACCCTCATCGGTGTTTTAACCGGTATTTATTCAGGTGATAATTTCAAGGCACCACTGCAACAATGGCTCTCCGGATTTCCCTCCTTACAGCCCTACAGCGAAGGCATAGCAACTGTACTGATCGTTATCGTTCTTACTTATCTTTCACTGGTGTTGGGTGAACTCGTACCCAAACGAATCGGACTAAGCAATCCGGAAAAAGCCGCCAAAATTCTGGCAGGTCCGATGCAATTCTTGTTGAAAATTACTTATCCTTTTATCTGGCTGCTGAGCAAGTCTGCCCACCTGATCTTGAAAATCCTTGGGATTCGGTCCAATGACAACCAGGTAACCGAAGAAGAAATCAAAGCCATCATCAGCGAGGGAACAGAACAAGGCACGATTGAAGAAGCCGAACAGGAAATCATTGAACGTGTCTTTCATCTCAGTGACCGTAACATTACTTCACTGATGACCCACCGATCTGATATCATCTGGTTGAACAGCCGTGAAACCATTACAGCTGTGAAAGCCGGATTCGAAGGTGTTTTACACTCTGTTTATCCGGTTTGCGATAACAGCATCGATCGCATCAAAGGCATGGTTTCCGTCAAAGACCTCTTCACTGCCCGACCAGAGCAAACGCTGGAAGAGATCATGAAACCCGCAACGTATATACCCGAGAGCATCACCGCCTACCAGGTGCTCGAGCAGTTTCGCGCCACCAAAATACACCATGGGTTCATCGTTGATGAATACGGATCGGTGCAGGGACTCATCACCCTCAATGATATCCTGGAAGCCATTGTAGGTGATATTCCGCAGGAAGAGGACAAAGACTTTGAGATTACCCGTCGGCAGGATGGAAGCTACCTGATTGATGCGCAAATACCATTTTACGATTTCCTCGACCAATTCGATAAAACTGAATGGATGATGGAGGGTGATCAGGAATTCGATACCCTGGCAGGTTTCATTATTCATGAGCTGAAAAAAATTCCTACCACAGGTGATACACTCAATTGGAAAATTTTTGAAATGGAAATAGTGGACATGGATCGCCACCGGATTGATAAGGTACTCGTTAAAGTAACCGATGCTGAGGCAGACTAGAAAATAAATGCCAGTTTGGTTTCAGGATAATCGAGTTTCCTGCTCCACTCTTTTTCGCCCTTTTTTACATGAAAAATATTGGTCTGCAGGTTGACGAAATCATACAACAAACTGCAATCGATCTGCAGCCCCTTCATCGACTTCACTTGTTTTACTTCCCAATAACTCCAGACACTTTCTTTCTGTATCTCATACCCCAGGTATTCTAACTGACAGGGCTTCCCATCAATGTTCAACAGTATTTTCTGGCGAATGTATTTGCTCAGTTCAGTTTCTGCTGCTGCCTTGTTTTTAGGGTTCACCAAATCTATCTTTGTACCCGATTGTTTGCGCAGGGTCTGTTCAAGGTCGTCTGTGAAAATACGGATACTTATCTCTGCCGTGGCTTCCGCTTCATTGTAACTGATATCTATCAGCGACACATAAAAGGGATGCACAAATGCAGTAGTCATCAGAAGAAGCGGCCAAATCAGTACCTTTAATATCCTGTTCATTCCACAAAATTCACCATAAATCAGCTCTTCTGCAAATGAATAATTTTAGTATGTACCTGGAACTGGGGTTTAAGCACATTGCTGATTGGCGCGGCATTGATCACATTCTTTTCCTCGCAGCACTCTGCCTTCGGTATCAATTTTCCGATTGGAAAAAACTACTCATTCTCGTCACTGCTTTCACCATCGGTCATTCCATCACCCTGGCATTGAGTGTTTTTTCTTTCATTGAGGTGCCTAGTGATTGGATAGAATTCCTAATTCCTTTTACCATTGTCATCACTGCCGTGAGCAATCTTTTTGTGAAAAAATTCAATTTTTCCAGCCGCTTTCCTGCCATTTATTTTTTCGCCCTGTTCTTCGGATGTATCCATGGATTGGGCTTTAGCAACTACCTGAAAAGTCTGTTGGGCGACACCATGGCCGTGTTACCCCGGTTACTGGCATTCAATGTGGGACTTGAAATCGGACAACTACTCATCGTATTGGGAATTTTGATTATTTCTTTGATTGCCGTTCATCTATTTCGTTGTAACAGAAGAGAATATATTTTGTATTTTTCCGGTGTCATAAGTGCCCTTGCGCTACAAATGGCCATTGAAAGAGCTTCATTTTTAATTCATTAGTATGAAAAAAATCCTTTTGCTTGCTACCCTGTTCCTGGCACAACAAAGTTTTGCCCAGTACCTGTATTACAATCCGGGTTCTAACCATGGCAATAAATTTGAACAATTGGGAACCATGTTGCCCACCCCCAATGAATACCGCACTGCGAGCGGTGCGCCGGGTCCGAAATACTGGCAACAACGCGCCGACTACAAAATCAAATGTTCCCTCGATGAAGCCAATTTCAAGTTGAGTGGCTCCGAAACCATCACTTATTACAACAACTCTCCCGATGTATTGACGTATCTCTGGCTGCAGCTCGATGAAAACCAGCACAGCTCAGTGAACAATGCCAATTACCAAAGCAGTAGCAACCTAAATCGTGTCTATTCTGCAGGACAGCTCGACCAGATGGCAAGCGCCGGGCAGGACAATGGAAATGGTGAGCTCATTCAAAAAATCACCGATGCCAATGGCAAACCCCTCAGTTACCGCATCAATAAAACCATGATGCGTGTTAACCTGCCGACACCCCTCAAGCCCGGACAGCAATTTGTTTTTTCCATTGATTGGACTTATAAAGTCACCAACCGCTATCAGTTTTTCGGTCGCGGGGGGTATGAAATTTTTTCTGAAGACAGCAATGCACTCTTTACCATGACTCAATGGTTTCCCCGGTTATGTGTGTACAGCGATTTTCAGGGCTGGCAGAATCATCAATTTGCCGGTACAGGAGAGTTTGCATTGATCTTCGGCAACTACGATGTACAAATCACTGCACCCGCCGATCATGTGGTGATGGCAACAGGAGAGTGTAAAAACTATGCCCAGGTATTGAACCCTGCACAGTTGGCTCGCTGGCAGAAAGCACAAACAGTAAATGAACCCATAGAAATTGTAACCCTCGACGAAGCTGCAAAAGCCGAGAAACAGCGCAGCAAAGGCACTAAGACCTGGGTATTCACTGCCAACAATGTGCGTGACTTTGCCTGGGGCTCTAGCAGAAAATTTGTGTGGGATGCTATGCCTGCTTATGTGGAAGGAAAAAAAGTAATGTGCATGAGTGCGTATCCCAAAGAAGCGTACAACCTCTGGCGCCGTTATTCAACCAAGTTGGTGGCACATACCATCAAAACCTATAGTAAGTTTTCGATTCCTTATCCCTATCCGACTGCACAGAGCATTGAAGCCAGTAATGGCATGGAATATCCGATGATCTGCTTCAACAATGGCCGCACCGAAAAAGATGGCACCTACAGCGAATCTACCAAAAATGGTATGGTAGGTGTAATCATCCATGAAGTAGGTCACAACTTTTTTCCGATGATTGTGAACAGCGATGAACGCCAGTGGACCTGGATGGATGAGGGACTGAATAGCTTCGTTGAATACCTGACGGAAGAATTATATGACAATAAATTTCCCTCCCGTCGGGGTCCGGCATTTGCCATTGCAGATTATATGCGCTTGCCAAAAGATCAGTTAGAACCCATTATGACCAATAGTGAGAACATCATTAGTCTGGGTTCCAATGCTTATGCCAAGCCATCCGCAGGTCTCAATATTTTGCGAGAGACCATCATGGGCAGGGAATTGTTCGATGAGGCCTTTAAGGAATATGCCCGTCGCTGGGCTTTCA
>JBJTTC010000081.1:0-13505 GCA_046079965.1 Sediminibacterium sp.
CATTCTGAATGCCAACTACATGAAATCGAGACTGGCTCCCTACTATTCGATTTTATGTAGTTGGCATTCAGAATGGCAAACTCCGTGGCCCTTCTAATGCCGGCTCCGCCAAGCATTCGAATATATCCATAGCTGATCAACAAAATACTGGCAGAACCATAGGGAGCTGCACTTACCGCTCCGGGGAGGTTATCCTGATTGGTCAACGCAGTATGTCCCGGAAGAAAGGGAGCTAGTTTGTCATTCACACAAATAGGACCCATGCCGGGACCGCCACCACCGTGAGGTATGGCAAATGTTTTATGCAAGTTCAGGTGGCAAACATCAGCACCGATCATGCCCGGACTGGTCAAGCCCACCTGGGCATTCATGTTCGCACCATCCATGTACACCAAACCACCATGTTGATGAATCAGGTCACAAACTTCGCGAATGGTCTCCTCGAATACACCATGCGTGGAAGGATAAGTCACCATCAATCCTCCAAGTTGTTCACTGTGTTGTTCCGCCTTCTGCTGCAAATCTTGGATATCAATGTTTCCTGCTTCATCACATTTCACCACTACTACTTTGAACCCGGCCATCACCGCACTGGCAGGATTGGTGCCATGAGCACTGATAGGAATCAGTACCACATTGCGGTGTGGATTGCCATAGTGGAGGTGATAATCTCGGATGGTTAATAAACCGGCATACTCTCCCTGTGCACCGCTGTTGGGTTGCAGACTGCAAGCGGTAAATCCCGTAATAGAGCAAAGGTAATGGCGCAATTCATCAATGATCTGTGCATAGCCTTCACATTGATTCGCAGGGGCAAAGGGATGCAGTCCGCCAAACTCCGGCCAACTCACCGGAATCATTTCCGTTGCAGCATTCAGTTTCATCGTACAACTTCCCAGACTGATCATGCTGGTGTTCAGTGAAAGGTCTTTGTTCTCCAATTGCTTGATGTATCTCATCATCTGGCTCTCACTGCGGTGGGAATGGAATACAGGATGCAGCAGGTAGGGAGACTTTCGAAGAAGATTCGCAGGAATACGTAGGGTTTCCGGTGCAGCAGATCCGACATTCACTTTTTTTCCTGCGGCAGCAGCAAATGCTTCCGTTAATCGGACAATCTCCGCATCACCGATTGTTTCATCTATGCTCACACCCACTTCACCGTTTGGAAAATAACGCAAATTGATTTTTCTTGTTTCAGCTTCCTTGCGCAACGATATTAATGCAGTAGCATCAAAACAGAGCGTATCAAAATAATGTGAGTTGGATTGTGAGATGCCTAGATCCTGCAGATTCTTTTCTAGGGTTTGCGCCCGCCGATGAATTTGCAGGGCAATGTTTTTCAAACCCTCGGGTCCGTGATACACTGCATACATTGCAGCCATGTTCGCCAGCAATGCTTGAGCAGTACAAATATTGGAGGTTGCTTTTTCTCTTTTGATGTGTTGCTCGCGCGTTTGTAAAGCCATGCGCAGGGCACGATTGCCCGAAGAATCAATGCTCACACCGATCAATCTTCCGGGCATACCCCGTTTGAATATATCCCTCGTAGCAAAAAATGCTGCATGGGGTCCGCCATAACCCATCGGAACACCGAATCTTTGTGCTGATCCTACTGCCACATCTGCTCCCCACTCTCCGGGAGGTACCAACAATGTGAGTGCCAGCAAATCGGTAGCCGCAATCACCAATCCACCTGCCGCATGCACCTGCTCGGAGAATGCAGCCAATGAATGAATTGCACCACGGTTGTTCGGATACTGAACAAGTGCACCAAAATAAGTGGCATCTATATGGGCAGTTGTTACATCTCCTCTTACTATTTCTATTCCCAAGGGAGCTGCTCGAGTAACCAGCACATCCAATGTTTGTGGAAATACTTCGTTGTCAACAAATAATTTGGGTCTTTCCGGAACATCGGCCTTGTTCAGGTGATGGAACAACATTGACATGGCTTCTGCAGCAGCAGTTGCCTCATCTAGCAAGGATGCATTGGCAATCGGTAATCCGGTCAAATCGGTTACCATGGTTTGAAAATTCAGCAAGCTCTCCAAACGTCCTTGGGAAATCTCTGCCTGATAGGGAGTATATTGGGTGTACCAACCCGGATTTTCAAAAATGTTCCTCAAAATAACACTCGGCGTAATCGTGCCATAATATCCTTGGCCGATAAAATTGCTGAATACCTGGTTGCGGGAGGCAACTTGTTTCATCCATTGCAAATATTCAAATTCGGTCATGGGTTCAGGTATCTCAGGATCTTGCTTTACCCTTATGCCGGCGGGTATGGTTTGACCAATCAGGGTTTCAATGTCGGGAACACCTGTTTGTTGCAACATTTCACGGGTTTCTTCGCCACGCGGGCCTATGTGTCTGCTTTCAAATTCATTGGTGGAAAACGCTTTCTTCTGACTCATGAGGGATGATATAATGGTGAACGGAACTGATTCGCCACAAACCTGTTTTGTGGCAGCGCAAAGTTACAGCAAGGACAAATAATATTGAGTCATTTTGTTGTATTTGGGGATAGTTTGTGCATCCCCATCTTCCTCGATTTAGCGTGCTTTTATCGGCTGTGCCGATTAATGCTTATTTTTCCGTAAATATCTTACACAAAACCAATGGGTAAGCTACCCGATTTAGAACATTGGCAACGGAAAAGTGAGGAACACCGCCGAGATCACCAACGCCTGCTGGAACGAGGTGACCGCAGGGTGATGCTGGAACACTTGTCTGATTTTCATACAGAGGCTTTCAGCAAAATATCCTGTTTGGACTGTGCCGGCTGTTGCTCCGGATATTCTCCCCGATTCAAAACCCCCGATATCAAGCGCATCAGCAAATCTCTTCGCATGAAAGAGGGAGCTTTTATTGAAAAATACCTGAAGATAGACGAGGAAGGAGACTATGTGCTGCAGTCATTGCCCTGTCCCTTCCTGGGAACAGGCAATGCCTGTAACATTTACGAAGACCGCCCCTCCGATTGCAGAAGATTTCCTTATACCGATGAAGATGTTTTTTTTAAACGACCCGCCATTACCCTAAAAAACGCAACTTTTTGTCCTGCCGTCGTCTATGTATTGGAGAAAATGCGCTTACTTTTTCAGCAGGACTAATATTCCATTTTTCGCAGACTGGGCGCCTTGAACCAGGTTATTGCTACCACTACTATTGTCATCATTCCCCCAAAAACAACCGAGGGTACCACCCCCATTAGTTTGGATGCCACACCACTTTCAAATTGTCCCAATTCATTGCTGCTGTTGATGAACATGGAGTTCACACTCATGACCCTTCCCCGCATGTGATCGGGGGTTTTGATTTGTACGATGGTACCTCGTATGATCATGCTCACACCATCAAGTATTCCACTCAAAACCAAAACAGCGAATGACAACCAATAATTTCTGGACAAGCCAAATACAATGATGCAGAGACCGAATCCTGCTACAGCATATAATAGATTTTTTCCCTGTTGTCGGCGCATCGGAAATAAGGTCATCAAGACAACCACTATGATGGATCCAATATCGGTTGCTGCGTTCAGCCAGCCAAACCCAACCGGCCCCGTCTTTAGTATATCCCGGGCAAATACGGGAATCATCGCAACAGCCCCCCCAAATAAAACGGCAAAAAGATCGAGCGACAAAGCCCCCAAAACTTCCTTGGTTGAAAAAACAAACCTCAATCCTTCTTTCACACTTTCAAGCGTTTTCTTTTCACCTCTTTCACTCAGTGGTTCTCTGGGCCGCAAAAAACGCAGGTAGAAAAAACCAACAGCAACGAATAAACAAATCACCACCAAAGTCCGGGTATTCCCGATACCTACTATCAGAAACCCAACCAGGGCATGCCCCAGCACAGATGCTGCCAGCCAGATACCCTGGTTCCAGGTAATTGCATTGGCAAGCAATTCCCGCGGTACTACCTGACCAACAATGGTGCTGAAAGTAGGACCCGTGAAGGCACGAAAAACACCGGTAAGAAAGATGACTACATAAATGCAAAAAGCAATCATGGTAGTGCTCATGCGTCCTCCGCCAAAACCGGATAGCAGAACAAGTGTAACCACACAACTGAAGTAGGCAACAACACCCCGCAATAAAATTTTTCTTTTTTCTCCTATGTCGATCACATGCCCTGCATAGAGTGAAAGTGAGACAGCCGGAATCACTTCGGCCAACCCGATCAATCCGATAGCGAAAGGATCATTGGTTAATTCATAAACCCACCAGCCTACGAGGGTCCCCATCATCCTTAAACCCATAATAAACAGAAAACGACCTGTCATCAGGTTCCTGAATTCAGTTATCCGTAAGGCTGCATAGGGGTCATTTCCTTTTGATTCAGATGGCATAATTTTTCCTTTTGCAGGAATGTATTTTAAGGTAAGCTGAAATAATGCTGGCCTTGTTCTATGTCTTTTTCCAACGCATCTATTACCACCTGCAGATGAGATGCCTTACCTAAAAAATCGGCATTACCGGCATCAATGAAAAGGGTAGTGATATTGTGTTGTTTGATATAACTGGTATAGGTTTCCTGCAAATTAAACAAGTATTCATCCGGAATATTTAATTCGTAAGAACGGTTGCGTTTTCGAATGTTCTGCTGCAACTTCTGAACCGGTGCATGCAGATAAATTACAATATCCGGAAAAATCAATTGCTGGTGTATGATATCAAAAAGTTTCTGGTACAACCTGAACTCCTCCTCCGGTAAATTTACTTTGGCAAATAGAAGGCACTTGGTGAAGAGATAATCTGAGATGGTAATGCTTTGAAAGAGATCCTTGCTGTGAACCAAATCTTTCAGCTGCTTGTAGCGTTCCGCCATAAAAAAAAGTTCTACCGGAAAAGCATATTGCTGTGGCTGCTCATAAAACTTTGCAAGGAAAGGATTCTCAGCGAACTCCTCAAGCACCAGCCTTGCATTGTAGTGTTTTGCCAGCAAATGACTGAGGGTGGTTTTACCTGCTCCAATGTTTCCTTCAATCGTAATAAAGTGATGTTTCATGCCGGGTGGCAAAATTACCTTTCCTTACTCATGCCGGAATGCTTTTTTTTGCACATCACCGGAATCTGAACAGGCAACCAAATGTGCCAGCATGGTTTTACCCGTTTGTGGATGAACAAGATGGGGTGCAATTTCTGCCAGAGGCATCAATGCAAAACGTCTTTCTGTCAGCAATGCATGGGGTACCTGAAGACCGGGAACATCCACCACCCAATCATCCAACAAAAGCAAATCGATGTCAATTAGCCTGGGTCCCATTTTCACGGTTCTTTCCCTACCGAGGTCCTGCTCAATTTTCAGCAAGTTCGTCATCAATTCCGAAGGTGAGAGAGGGGTTGCAACAATTAGTGCCTGGTTTAAAAAGTCATTTTGTTCAATAGGACCCCAGGGAGCGGTTGCATAGAGACTGCTGGACAAAAGTACCTGACCACAACGTTCCCGGATGAGTTGCTGCGCTCGTAGAAATTGTGTTTCAGGGTTGCCTAAATTACCTCCCATCAATAAATAGGCCCTCTTGATAGTATTTCTGCTATTTTGAATCATATTCCGTTACACCTTTGTATGTATTTGTCAGAACGATGTTTGATAAAGGTGCCGGCATCGAAAATAGGTATTTTATTGCGCCGGTTGTGGTACCTTTACCCGGATCATTGTGATGACCATTTCTGAACCTGCTATTTTGAAGATCATGAAAAATTTTTTTAAAACTTTTTTTGCCTCCTTGCTGGCAATGATTGTATTCACCCTGTTGGCACTTTTTGTTTTTATTGGCATCATTGGTGTAATTGCCTCTGCCTCTTCCTCCGATGCACCTGATCTGGAGCCAAAATCTGTTTTGGTGTTGGATCTGTCGGAAAAATTCCCAGAGCAAAGTGTAGAAGACCCCTTCGCCTCTTTTATGAATACTACGGATAAGGAAATCCCCTCCTTATATGATGTGGTTCGCATGATCAAGGCAGCCAAAAATGATTCGCTCATTAAAGGTATTTATATCAAAGGAGCAGAAAATGCCAACGACTATGCGGCAAGCGAAGAATTGCGAAAGGCATTGGACGATTTTAAGAGTACTAAAAAATTTATCTGGTCCTACGGAGAGACCATGTCCCAAAAAGCATACTACATTATCAGTGTAAGTGATTTTGTAGCGTTGCATCCACAGGGGGGACTTGAATTTTTCGGCATGTCCTCCAGTCTTTTTTTTATTAAAGGCATGTTAGAAAAATTAGATGTGCAGCCTCAAATTTTTTATGCAGGTAAATTCAAGAGTGCTACGGAGCCATTCCGGGAATTCAAGATGACCGATGCCAATCGCTTACAAACAAGCATCTGGCTGGGAGACCTTTACAGTCACATGCTAGCTTCTGTAGGCCGTTCCCGTAAAATAGATACTGCAATGCTCAGAAAACTCGCTGTAACAGGTGCCATTAAAAGTTCCGGTGATGCTAAAAACAACGGATTAGTAGATGATCTGCTTTATGATGATCAATTCAAATCCCAGTTGAATAAAAAGCTGGGAAATGGAACCAATGATAAAATCAATTTTGTGACTTTCCATGATTATACCCGTTCAGCGGATTACAGACAATCAGGTAGCAACCGACTGGCCATTATTTTCGCTGACGGAGATATCGATGGCAGCAATGAAACTGAAGGTGCCATTGGTAGTGATGCTTACAAAGCCCTTCTGAGAAAAATACGGCTTGATAACAGTATCAAGGCGGTGGTATTGCGCGTGAATTCTCCGGGCGGTTCGGCTTTGGCAAGTGATGTTATCTGGCGCGAACTGGAATTGCTGAAAGCTAAAAAACCAGTGGTGGTAAGCATGGGTGATGTGGCTGCCTCCGGTGGTTATTATATTGCCTGTAATGCAGATTCTATCTTTGCCAACGAAAGCACCATCACCGGCTCAATCGGCGTTTTTGGTATCATTCCCAACCTGGAAAAATTCTTCAATAATAAACTGGGTGTAAGCTTTGATCGAGTAAAAACAGGACCTTATGCTGACCTGGGAGGAATTGACCGGGCACTCACAGAGCCGGAAAAAAAGTTCATACAA
The DNA here is from genome assembly GCA_046079965.1 of Sediminibacterium sp. Taxonomy (GTDB): domain Bacteria; phylum Bacteroidota; class Bacteroidia; order Chitinophagales; family Chitinophagaceae; genus Sediminibacterium. The sequence continues at coordinate 7,073 of JBJTTC010000081.1, forward strand.
TCATCCATCGACTCTACTTACTACACCTTCAAATCAAGGGTTGCAGCCGGCAGGAAAAAAACTGTTGACATGGTTGACACAATTGCACAAGGTAGGGTATGGACAGGCACCCGTGCGCTGGGAGTAGGGTTGGTTGACCGCATCGGAACTTTACAAGACGCAGTGAACTGTGCAGCAAGACTTGGTAAAATCAGTTCCTACTCAGTTCGTGAATACCCGGAGAAAAAATCATTTATTGAAAAGCTGACCGGCAGTACTGAAAAAACCATTCGCCAGAAATTGGTAAAAAAGGAAATAGATGAAGTTGCCTGGCGTTGGATGGAAGAAGGAAAAAAAATCCGCAAGATGGTTGGAGTACCTCAGGCTAAATTACCTTTCAGCTTTGAACTGCGCTAATCATTGATTCATAGCCGTAAATGGAATCAAAATACAATCAATTACAGGCCATGCTGGCCATCACCCGGGGAAGTCTTCGCGCCATCTTCCGAAGCCCCTCCTCCGTACTTTTCAGCATCGCTTTTCCATTGATTTTTATCCTGGTTTTCGGTTTCATTGGGGGCAGCGGTAAAATATCTGTTAGCGTAGCATTTACAGCACAATCAGATACTGCGAACCCTGTCTTCGCTGCCATTCGCCAAACACCCGGTATTCGCATCGTTGACAAAACACCGCAATTGCTTCGCGAAGACCTGGAGAAAGGAAGAATCACTGCAATTGTAACCATCCGATCTTCGGGATTGACCAACCCGCCTTATTTCATTGACATGCAAAGTTCAGATGCTGTCAATCCCCAAAATTTGCAGGTACTTACTTCTATTTTAAATGCCATCATTTCCGGCATCAACCAACAAACTTATCCCGGTACACCTACCATTGCCATGGTGAATAGTAAGGTATCGAAAATCCCGGGTCGTGTGTATCGCACCATTGACTTCATTTTGCCCGGACAGCTGGGTTTCTCCCTGCTGAGTGCCGGTGTCTTTGGGGTTGCCTTCCTCTTTTTTAACCTGCGCCAGCAACTGGTTTTAAAGCGATTCTATGCAACACCCATACGGAAACCATTTATCATCTTAGGGGAAGCCACCAGCAGGGTATTGTTTCAAATGATGACGGCCATCATTATCATTGGAGTCGGACATTTTGCGTTTGACTTCACCCTGGTGCATGGATGGCTGACCTTTGTACAAATCATGCTACTGAGTTTTCTAGCGCTGATTCTTTTCATGGGTTTTGGATTCATCGTAAGCGGCTTGGCAAAAACAGAAAGTACCATTCCTCCCTTTGCGAACCTCATCACCTTACCGCAATTTCTTCTGGCCGGCACTTTTTTTCCTATTGAAACATTTCCCGGCTGGTTGCAACCCATCTGTCGCATCCTTCCACTCACCCATTTTAATAATGCCATGCGCAACATTGCTTTTGAAGGTGCCAATCTATCTGCCTGTTGGCAGGAATTGGGTATCCTCGGAATATGGACCCTGGGCGTTTATGCTGTGGCTTTCAAAACATTTAAGTGGGATTGATTATGCGCATGCTAAAATTAGCTGTCATCAGCGTTGTTGTGTTGTTTATGCTCTTGCTGTTAATGGGCTTGCTTCTTCCATCCCGCACCATAGTTTCCCGTGCAGTGGACCTTCCTGCACCGGCAGCTGTCGCTCTACCCTGGCTTACCGAAGTGAAACGTTGGCCGCAATGGATGCAGGGTCTCGATAGCTTTCTCCTCAAACAGCAGAACGACTCGGTTTTCACCTTTGTAAAAACGGAAATTCATATCCTGCAGCAATCCGACACACTGATTCAAACGCAGTGGATCACCGAGGAGGGGCAACAGCATCTCTCCACTATGCGCCTGATTCCAGCTGCTGACGGACAGCCATGCACCCTACAATGGCAATTTGAATTGGAAGTAGGATGGTTGCCCTGGGAGAGACTTGGTACCACAATGCATGAAAAAATCCTTGGTCCGCAAATGGAAACCAACCTGGAACTATTGCGACAACAGGTAATTACGGGGCGTTAGTTCATTCATTTTGAATGAATCGGATATTGCGTTGAATTCCGCTAAATTTAGTCCGCTTCAAAGGGGACTTTCCAAAAATTTTTTTAAAAGCACTCTCCTCCATTACTTCCCATTCCTTTGTGCTCAACTCTAAAATTTCCGGAAGCGGCTCGAAACGGAGCTCTGTATGTGGCCGACTGAATCGATTCCAGGGACATACTTCCTGACATACATCACACCCGAACACCCAGTTGCCAAATTTTCCCGACATCTCTTCAGGAATCATCAGCTCCTTAAGTTCAATGGTAAAATAACTGATGCACTTACTACCATCGACCACCTTGTTGGGAAGGATGGCTTCGGTAGGACAAGCATTAATGCAGCGCGTGCAGGAGCCACAATAATCTTTCGCCATCGGATCATCATACGACAACTCACAATCGACCAATAAGGTGGCGATAAAAAAATAAGAACCCTGCTGACGGGTAATGAGATTGCCATTTTTCCCCACCCAACCTAAACCACTCTTTACAGCCCAGGTTCTTTCCAATACCGGTCCAGAATCGACAAATCCACGTCCCTGAATCTCTCCAATGGAATGCCGCATCCCTTCCAGTAAGGCATTCAGTTTCTCCCGAATCACCAGGTGATAATCTTCCCCCCAGGCATAAGTGGCAATGCGGGGAGATGCAGCAGATTGGTGTTGGGAAGGGAAATAATTACACAACAAGGTGATGACCGATAGGGTGCCGGGAAAGAGTTGACGCGGGTCAATGCGCAGATCGAAATAATTTTCCATGTACTGCATACTACCCTGCATTCCCTTGTTCAGCCATGCTTCTAAACGGCGGGCATCGTCTTCCAGCTTTTCAGCCCGGGCTATGCCACAATAATCAAAGCCCAATTCAGCTGCGAGCGATTTGATGGTTGTCGTATGTTGCCGGGCTAGGTTTTTCATGTATCCATTCAATGGCAAGTCGAAGGCAACTGGTCATTCAATGCCTGTCGAATGCGCTGGTAAACCGAACTTTTTTCAGTGTTTTCCATTTTGCGTGTCAACACCAGGAAACCATAATTCCTGCACCAATCAATACCTGCCCAACTTCCACAAATTCCAGGACAATCCAATGCCGTTGCAAAACCTTGTTCATTGGTAGCTGCTACGAAAGCACCCATGGAATAAGCCATTCCGGCTGCTTGTTGTGGGGCATATTTAATGAGTGCAGGAGTAGTACATACTTTTTGCATTTCAGCGATGGATGCTTCACTTAAAATTCTTTTACCGTTGAACATTCCCTTGTTCAACAACATCGTTAAAAAATTTCCCAGGTCATTCGCAGAACCGATGGCACCACCCGAAGGATTCACCGCCCCCGAACTGCTAAAACTCGTACTCCGCATCATCAATGGGCGTGTAATTTTTTCTGACATCAATTGTTCAAACCCTCGTTTGGTAATTACTTCCAGCACCCGTGCTGCTAAATTCAACCCTACCTGACTGTACCGAAATTCAGTCGAAGGATTGGCTTTTATTTCTCTTTTGGTGGCAAAGGTTTCCACTTCCTCTTGCAGCATGGAAAATTTACTGCTTCCCTCCAGGGATGAGATCTTCACGGGGTCACCTTCAATTCCGGTGAAATGAGTAAGACAATCCCTAATGGTAATATATCCCTTGGCATATTTGGAAAAAACAGGAATGTACTGACTAACCTTATCACCCAGACTGATTTTTCCTGCATCCACATAACTCAAAACCAATGCGGTGGTCAACCACTGGCTGACACTACCCAAAGGTGCCTGGTCCTTCGCCGTCATCTCACCCATGGTCTTCATAAATACAGGCTTCCCCGGCTGAACAATTGCCAATACTGCATGGCTGCCAAGATCTTTCCCTGAACGTTCAAATTGTAAAACAGCATCGGCAAATTGCTGACCAAAAACGGACTGAAAAAATATCAGCAAAAGCGCTGTAAGACTGACTTTTATGCAGTTATGAGAGGAAAATACAGACATAGTTACCGATTATTTGAATTGGTTACAGTTTTGATGCCGAAATAAAGATACCGCAAGTTATTGGTTCAAATTACGCAACACCTTGCCTCAAAGAATCTTTTGATGCCCGGGCAAATGCCGGATGGAACCAATTCTTCGGAAAAAAACAAACACCATGAATCTGAACCAGTACACCATCAAAGCCCAGGAAATCATCCAGGCATCCCAGCAACTGGCATATACCGAGAGCAATCCGTCGATTGAAACAGCGCACTTACTTAAAGCTCTGCTCAACGACCAGGATAATCCGGTTCACTACCTGATGAAACGCAACAATGTCAACGTTCGTTTACTCGAATCTAAGCTGGCAGAAAGTTTACAAAAGCTACCGCGCATTACATCCGGAGAACCCGCACAACAAGTTGGACGTGACCTGAGTAATGTTTTTCTGAAAGCTGTCAATAACCTCAAAGAATTCAAAGACGAATTTGTTAGCGTTGAACATTTGTTGTTGGCCTTGTTACAATCCAATGATGATATCGCAGCAGCTTTGAAGGCTGCCGGACTTACAGAAAAAGGTTTGGTGACTGCGATTAGGGATTTACGCAAGGGAGAGAAAATTCAATCTCAAACACAGGAAACTCAGTACAATATGCTGAGCAAATATGCAAAGAACCTGAATGAACAGGCACGCCAGGGCAAGTTGGATCCTGTGATTGGAAGAGATGAGGAGATTAGAAGAACCCTGCACATTCTCACCCGCAGAACCAAGAACAATCCTATTCTGGTAGGTGAGCCCGGTGTAGGTAAGACAGCCATTGTGGAAGGACTCGCCATGCGCATCATCAATGGTGATGTGCCCGATAACTTGCGTTCAAAAACCATTTTTGCACTTGACATGGGGCAGTTGATTGCAGGTGCCAAGTACAAGGGAGAATTTGAAGAACGGTTGAAAGGAGTGGTAAAGGAAGTAAGCACCAGCGAAGGAGAAATCATTCTATTCATTGATGAAATTCATACATTGATTGGAGCAGGGGGCGGGGAAGGAGCCATGGATGCTGCCAATATTCTGAAACCTGCATTGGCAAGAGGAGAATTAAGAGCCATCGGTGCAACTACATTGAATGAATACCAAAAATATTTTGAAAAAGACAAGGCACTCGAGAGAAGATTTCAGAAAGTAATGATTGATGAACCTTCTCACGAAGATGCCGTTTCAATTCTGCGCGGACTCAAAGATCGATATGAAACACACCACCATGTGCGCATCAAGGATGAAGCCATCATCGCCGCCGTTGAATTGTCTTCCCGCTACATGACCGATCGTTTTCTTCCCGATAAAGCAATAGATCTTATTGACGAAAGTGCCGCCCGCCTGCGCCTGGAGATGAATTCCATGCCGGAAGAGCTCGATCAACTGGAACGGCAGATCCGTCAATTGGAAATTGAACGCGAAGCCATCAAACGTGAAAATGATGAAGTGAAACTGAAAGAACTGAATGTGGAGATTAGCAACCTGGCAGTTGAAAGAGATACTTTGAAAGCAAGGTGGAAACAGGAAAAAGAGTTGGTGGAAAAAGTACAAAATGCCAAAGCATCTATTGAAGAATTAAAATTGCAGGCCGATCAGGCGGAAAGAAACGGCGACTATGGCAAAGTAGCTGAGATACGCTATGGAAAAATAAAAGAACAGGAAGCAACCATCCAACAATTAACTGCTACCATCGCTTCCACCACTGAAAAGCGGCTCTTAAAGGAGGAAGTGGATGCAGAAGATATTGCAGAGAATGTTGCAAAAGCAACCGGCATACCGGTAGCTAAAATGTTGCAGGGTGAAAGAGAAAAATTGCTGCAACTGGAAGATGAATTGCACAAGCGGGTTGTCGGACAAGAAGAAGCGATCACAGCAGTGGCTGATGCCATCAGGAGAAGTCGTGCGGGCTTACAGGATCCACGCAAACCCATCGGATCATTTATATTTCTGGGTACCACAGGTGTGGGAAAAACGGAATTGGCTAAAGCGCTGGCAGAATATCTATTCGATGATGAAAGCATGATGACCCGCATCGATATGAGCGAATACCAGGAGAAGCATACGGTTTCCCGTTTGGTCGGAGCCCCTCCCGGATATGTTGGGTATGATGAAGGTGGACAACTAACAGAAGCAGTTCGGCGCAAACCTTATAGTGTGGTCTTGCTCGATGAGATTGAAAAAGCACACCCGGATGTTTGGAATGTATTGTTGCAGGTATTGGATGATGGTAGATTAACCGACAACAAAGGACGTGTGGTGAATTTTAAAAATACCATCATCATCATGACCAGCAACATTGGAAGTCATTTGATACAAGATGCTTTTGATGGAGTGAATGAAGATTCAGTGGAAGAAGCAACTGATCGTGCCAAGGTAGATGTAATGAACCTGTTGCGTCAAACGATTCG
>JBJTTC010000082.1:0-6306 GCA_046079965.1 Sediminibacterium sp.
AAGGAAAAAGGCGGCGACCAAGAAGTCTTTTGCCAATATGATTACGGTTATACGCCTGCATTTGATGAGCTATGTAGGGTTACTGGAATTTATAAAAGACACTTATAAAGCTTGGAGAAAAATGAATGGACCACCCCTAGCATTTTCTCCTTAGAAAAGGGTGGGGTACTCCCCCGAAATTGAAATAGCCTATTTTTGTGCTATGACTCTTTACAGAAAAGGGTTACAGCTAATTTAAACCCGACTTTAGTCGGACAACAATGGTTTCTTATCAATAAAAATAATCTCTCGACACACCTCAAATTTATCATCTTCGTATGTACTTTGAAGATACATTGTTTCTTTATTTATATCAACTTCAACCTTCTCGCCACATAGAGGAGTTGTATTAACTATTTTGTACCTAAACTTTGAATCATAGCCATCTTTATGGATAAGCTCGGTTCCGCCAATGGTGTATTCAACCCAATTTTTTGGATTATCTTCTTCATACCAAACACCAACGATATCTTTTCTTGCCTCAATTAAGTATTGAGGGTCTTGGTTGGTTTTGGTTTGTTCTTTTCTCTTGCGATTAGCATATACAAATGCAAAAGCAGTAATGGCAATGATTAAGCATAATACGATAAGACTTATTTTACCGGCCTGCATAATATAAAGATACTTTATTCTAATCGAATTAAGCAATGCTAACTCTTCCTCCGCATAGTTTTTCGAATGAAATGAGAAGACTATACGGGTGGATTGCATACCAACCAAATGAGTAGGTATCTGCATCGAGGGACAGAGCAATTGAAAAGCATGCCGCAAAGTCTCCGCCAAAGGCGGAAGACTTCGCGGAGGAAAAAAGAGGAGAAATTGAAAAATTATACCGCATAGTCCTCCAGCGCAGCGCCTCAGCCGAAGTAGACGAGCCTTTAGAGCAAGACTATTCGCAGGATGGATTAAAAAAAGTAAGTGTGGGAGTTAAAGTAACTGTCTCGAAATAATTAGCTGTTAGATAACCATTTTTCGCTAAAACTATTCATCGAACAGATGTACTTAGTAATGTGCAGTTTCTGCAAAATCAGAAAAGATAATACCGGTAATGAAAATAAACACCCTCATTACCTTCGGTTTATATACGTATTTGTAGCACTACTTTCTGCCTCAAACTCAAAGAAATTTTGATATTTGACCTTTTTCTGGTGTTGCCATTCATAAAAGCCCCAGAAATAAGGAACTTCTGCATATACATATTTGGAGAAAATATTTTTTACTTTACTCCCAACAATTTTTTCTGCTGGTTTACTGATCCATGCATTTAGTGTCATATATTCATAATACTGGAACTCATGTACGAGTTCATGCCCGATTATATAAGGATGTAATTCATAGTTTTCATTACCAACCACCATCGCATTAAAAAAACTTACTCCTTGCACTGAGCCCGTCCCGGGACCATCAAACCAAACTGATTCGCGATGATGAAAAATAATACTCCCTGTCTGCAAGGTTTTACCCAAATCAAACTTTCCATACCGCGATGCTCCGTAAATATTGAAGGGGGAAAATGGCAGGAACCTCCATCGCATGGGATTATCCTTCTTCACTGAAAAATCCATGCGTACGATTCCAAGATATAAATGCCAATTTTCTAAAAATGGGCGGTGATAAGCAGCATTCTCAACAATAGACAATCCCGCCGCATGTACAATTCTTGCAGGCCAGGCATAATACAAGCTATTTCTACCTACCTGATAGGTCAATTCTTTACCTGAAAACTTCAGAAGACCTCCAATACCCCCCTGCCAAAAACCTGTAAGAAAAGCCTTCCCCTTCTTTACATTTTTGGGGGCATGAATCATTGAACCGATACCACTGGTTACACCACTGAAAATCACATTATATGCCAATAACTCTGCCTTTTGTGCCCCTTTTTGAGCACAGATATCTGAGATAAGAAAACTGACCAATAATATACTCAGCAATAATTTCATACGGTACACAGAGCCATACAATATGGCCCTGTGTTTATTTTAGACTAGTTTATTACAGAAAAACCCGGGAGAAATGTAGTATTTATAGACAATATATCAATGGGGCTACCATTAAGATACTGAAGGATATTGGTACCGCTTCCAATTGATATATCAATTGTTTCTCCTATTCCGAATGCGGATAGTACGGAAGGGTTAATGGTAAATGAGTTTATATTTGGAGGTACAACCCAGTACATAGATGTTCCAGTAGTATGCAACAAATCACCTGGCACTAATGCAATTACAGTTACTGCATTTTCAACTTGGCGAACTATTTCTATCGGTACCAAATTATTGGTAGAGGTGCTTGATGCTGAATTTACTGAATTTGAATTAATAGACTGTCTCTGCACTGTCCAACTCAAAGTCAAGCCCTTTTTCTTTGATATTTGCCAGGTACTAAGGTTGTTATCGATAGTAACTACATTTGCAAAGGGATTCTTAGGTAAACTTGATAATTCAACTCCACTTAATCTTATTTTAATAGGATTACCATAAAAAGAAGATATTCTTTTGTTTAACTCGTTATCTAAACTAGTAGATGAAAAAAACATTCCACCAGGTTTCCTATTTACAGAATAATCGTTAACCCTAAAATCATTAATTTTTAGGTCATCTTTAAAAATAGCTTGAACAGAAGCTGTACCTGTAAAAGCTCCGTCCTTATTCTGCATATTATTAGTTACTACAGAAATACGAGCACTCATTTTATCAGAAGTATTTCCTAGTAAAAAGTTTTTATTGTCTGATAATTTAGTGCATGACAAAAAAAGGAAAGGTAAAATTATTCCAAGTAATTTTCTTTTATTCATTTTGTTTGGTTTTATGAGGTTATGGACAACAATTATCGTAATATTTGTTCTGAATGGTACAAAAAAAATAGTGGCTTCCAGGATTTCCACCATTAGTATAAGTAAATTGATCTTTATAATACTTACGACTAGCTCCACCACCAGGTCTAAGACATGTAAATCCGGTTGCCCAAGTACAATCAAGACTTTTTAGAGTATACTGTATAACATAAGCACCACTTGTTGGAATCCTAACTCCTGGAATATTTAAAACAGCATCAGGACCTCGAGTTATATTCCGAAATTCCTTTACAGTTGTTGAATGATTGCTTGCCTGATTTGCGCTGTTTATTGTTTGAACAGATATTTCAACCTCAAACCCCGGCCCAGTTCGCCCACTCGGACTGTTTGGGAAGCCGATTGGTGCCTCCCATTCAGGATTCGAAATCTGCACTAGGATGGTAGGATCATTAGGAGTAGGGGGACCTGTTTCAGGTCTTTGACAAGAGGGTAAAGAAATAATCAATAGTGAACAGAATAGTAAAAATACAGTACATAATTTTTTACATAACAACTTGTTGAAAGGTTTAAATGCATTCATTTTTTTAAATTTTTAATTTTGATTTTTTAGATGTATGAATATGATCCTCATAGATTATATTCGAAGTAGTATCGTTTTCTACCAACGTCCTTTTTTTATCCGCGGCCGCAGACTTATGGCTAATTAAGGAGGAAAGCCCTGATTGCGCAATCAACCAACCAATTTTTTGTTTAATCAAAGATACACCCCCCCCCCCCCGAATAAAAAAGAGGGTTTTTCCTGTTTTTTGTCTTTTTTTGATTAAATATTTTTATATCAACTATAAATATTTATAATTCTTTGCTTAATCAACAAATTTTTTAAAATAAGAGCCATGTATAAAATCCGCCTTTGATTTCGTATTTAATAATGAATTTTTTAAGTGGTGGTTTGAAGTAAAAAATTCAACACATAAACGATAACTATTCCCGGTAATATTCTTGAAAGGGCTATAGACAATCCGACAAATGCGGAAGACGGAGCGGTTCCCTTAAGTCAGCAAACATTAAACGCAACATTTGAGTTGCCAACGAAGAACATGACGTTCTGTTGGATATGTCCAGATATATATGGAAATTTTAATGATCAACCTTGTGTTTATTTGGCGGGGATATAGACATCTTCTTTAAGAGATAAACTAGATTAGTGCACAGAACCGTGCGCAGAAGTTTTGTTACCACCTCCATTTAACCCCATATAGACCAATGAAAACCCATATCAACATTGGTATAAATCAATCATTTGTTCGGTTTATGACCCTTTGGAAAAAGTAATAGGAGGACGGCCCACACCACTTTTAAACGATAAAACCCACGCTGGTCGTGGGTTTTTCTATTCCGTGCGCGGAACCGTGCGCAATAATTATCTTTTCTCATTCTTACTCAACCCTATCAAATTGATTATTTTTAGACATCGTTTCATCATTATCATCCCAAAACTTTTTCATAATCCTAGCATGTTCCTCCCCCGATGCCTTGATATAGGTTCGGAACGACTTCTCTGTTTTGTGTCCACTAATAGCCATGATGGTTAGTACCGGAACACCCATCAAATACATGTTGGTACAAAAAGAACGGCGAGCAGTGTGAGTCATCAACTTCTCCCATTTCATAGTTTCCTCAACAGTGATTTTTCTGCCGCGGGTAATTTGTTTGGAAAACGGGACATTAAGATCGGGTATTCTTTGACCCAAGTCTTTAAGTGTTCGGTTAAACTCCTGATTGGTAGGACAAGCAGGTAGAGTACCTTTGTATAAAAAACTATCCAGTCATTTGGGGGGTCAATACAGGAGATTGCTCTTTTCCATTTACAAGGGCTCTACCTCACCAACTAAATTACTACTTTTTAAGATAGTTAGAAATGCCATTTGCCCCCATATCAAGAGCCCACAAAGCCATTTCAGTCTTATTATCATCATTTTCGAAAATTTTGAAACTATAGCATCCATCAATGTTATCCTTATCAGTTTCAATTAAGTACATTGTTTTCGTTGCCTCGTTTACAAAAACCTCCTCGCCACATAGAGGATTTGTATTAACTATTTTGTACCTAAACTTTGAATCATAGCCATCTTTATGGATAAGCTAGGTTCCGCCAATGGTGTATTCAACCCAATTTTTTGGATTATCTTCTTCATACCAAACACCAATAATATTTTTTCTTGCTTCAATTAAGTATTGAGGGTCTTGGTTTGTATATACGACGTCTGAATTTTTTAAGCCCCCCTTGAAAAAACAATAGCTGTAGATGTAATAATCAAGAAGAACAAACTATAAGAAAAGAAAATACTTTTTTCACGAGTCTGAAATTTATGTATTCAGCCCATCACTCACCTAGCAACTTGTCTATTTTTTTATATATGCCGTTTGTGAATTGCCGTTTGCCCCTACGCCCATTGTTGTAAAAGCTAACTTTCCATCGCGCTCGCCTATCCAAAAATAAAAGCATTCTTCAAATCCATCATCATCAGTCTCAACAAGAAACATTGTTTTCTCTGACTCGTTCACATAAACATTTGATCCACATATAGGAGTAGTATTTACTATTTTATACGTAGCCCTCCCCTCCGGTAAGTCACGATTTCGATAAATAACATTACCATTCTGATCCTTTTCCTCTATTAACTCTTTATTTCGATAAATAACTCTACCATCCTGAGTGAATTCAACAACATCCAATGGACTCTCCACATCATACCAAACACCAATAATGTTTTTTCTTGCTTCAATTAAGTATTGTGGGTCTTGGTTGGTTTTGGTTTGTTCTTTCCTCTTGCGATTAGCATATACAAATGCAAAAGCAGTAATGGCAATGATTGAGCATAATACGATAAGACTTATTTTACCGGCCCGCATAATATAAAGATACGTTACTCTAATCGAATTAAGCAATGCTAACTCTTCCTCCGAATAGTCTTGCAAAACAACCCCATAGCCCTTTTGGCATTGGTTCTGACTTTTATATTTTGTTAATAATTTTCAGTTTCGTGTACCTAGAATAAACTATTCAATCCGCTCATTTGTGACTTATCATTATGGAGTTCTACAAGAAAAGTTATTTCTACTTTTAGATTAATACTTTACAAATTTCGCTTTAAATTATCATTTCTTGATGTATACCTCCACCCGATTGTTATACATCCCAACCGGAGCAAGATTTAATTGTTTCTTATCACTATTGTCCGACTAAAATATAATAAAACTGGCATAAAAAGGGCAGTTCCTAAGAACCGCCCATAATCGTTAAGTTTGGTTTTCCACAACTAAACATTACGATGGACGAAGTTAAAAAATTTGTCGGACAGCCGGTATTATCTCAAATATTAGATGTAATACCCAGTTCTTTGATACAGCAATCAAGTAAGAAACACCAGTCAAACAGGTACTATAAGCGTTTGCCGTTTCGGGTTCATCTG
>JBJTTC010000083.1:0-13917 GCA_046079965.1 Sediminibacterium sp.
TCTGTGAGCCGTTATTTCGACAGCATTGAATTTAAGTTGGCACATCGCGAATTTATATCCCACACCGGATATGTAGGTAAACGTCGAATAACAGTAGTTTCTACGGGTATTGGAACCGACAACATTGATATTGTTCTAAACGAATTGGATGCATTGGTGAATATTGACCTTTCGACCCGACTACCCCTTGAGCAACACCAAGTATTACAAATCATCAGAATCGGAACTTCCGGATCCTTACAAGCCGATATTGGAGTGGACGAATTGGTGGCCAGTAGCCATGCCATTGGAATTGACAATCTCCTACCCTTCTATCAAAGGGAAACCAATATGGCTGATCTGGAAATACTTCAGGCATTTGTTCAACATACCAGAATTGATTCCATCGGAATACAACCCTATATAGCTCCGGCTTCTATTTCTTTGCTCAAAAACTTTGTTACGAATTTCCACCAGGGCATCACCATCACAACCCCGGGATTTTATGGTCCACAGGGTAGAATATTGCGCTTGAAAACCACACTCCCCACGCTGGTGGATTCGCTAACCGATTTTCACTATGGAAATTTTCGAGCAACCAATTTTGAAATGGAAACGAGTGCTATTTATGGATTAGGAAAACTATTGGGTCATTCCTGTCTTAGTCTCAGTGCAATTGTTGCCAACCGGGTATCACAGCAGTTCAGCACACAGGCAAGTACGACCATCGATCGGTTGATACGGAAAACATTGCAAATTCTATCCGACATAGAACATTAATCGGGCATTTCTCGCATCTTTGTCTGCAAAAATTGACCATCAGTAACCGGCATGACTTTGAACTTTTACAAATACCAGGGTGCAGGCAATGATTTCATCGTGCTGGATGGACGCAGTCCTCTTCCTACCTTACAAACTGAACAGATTAAGGCACTCTGCCACAGAAGAACAGGTATCGGAGCAGATGGTCTCATGATTTTACAATTGCATACCGACTATGATTTTGAAATGAAATATTTCAATGCAGATGGTCGGAAAGGAAGTCTTTGTGGGAATGGTGGCCGATGTCTCACCCGATTTGCATCGGATATTGGCATGAAGAAAAAAGAATTCAGGTTCCTGGCAACCGATGGCGCGCATGAAGCTAGGATAGCTGACAATGGCTGGATTCACTTACACATGTTACCAGTGCATTCAATCGACCGAAGGGGTGCTGATTCAATCCTCCATACCGGATCCCCGCATTATATCAAAATGGTAGAGAACATCAATACATATCCTGTGGTAGAGGAAGGAAAAAAAATCCGTTACAACCAGGAATTTTCCGGACATGGCATCAATGTAAATTTTGTGCAACGAACCGCGAACGGACTTATAGTAAGAACGTATGAAAGAGGTGTTGAAGATGAAACATTGAGTTGTGGAACCGGTGTTACTGCAGCTGCTTTGGCATGTGCCAACACAAATAGGGAACATCAAATTACCCCTATATTTACAAGGGGAGGGGAATTAGCTGTAAAATTTATTAGAAAGGGGGAAACATCATTTGATGATATCTGGTTGTGTGGTCCGGCACAAAGAGTTTTTACCGGAAGCATAGATCTACATTCATTATCAATTCCGAAAAAATGATCCAATATTTTAAAACCAGGGATGGCCAAACCATTGAAACCGAACAGGCGGAAAAGGGTGTTTGGGTGAATCTGGTACCACCCTTCCGGGAAGAAGAGTTTGTAGAGATCAGTCATGAACTAAATATTCCGATAGAATTCCTTCGAGATTCACTCGACATAGATGAACGGCCCCGATTTGAGAAAGAAGATGATGTGAAATTTGTTGTAATAAAGACACCTACTGAAAACAATTCATTTAATGACAGTGATGCCTTTTACATCACCATTCCTATCTGCATCATTTTAACAGAAACACAGATCGTAACAGTCAATTCATTTGACAACGGAGCTATCAAAAAATTCCTGCATACTTTTCAAAAGAGACATCCAGATCAAAAAAACATCATGGTGCTGAAAGTTTTTGAAAAAGTAGTTCAAACATTCATGGAATTCCTAAAAGAGATCAATCAACGCCGCAATCACTATGAGAACAGCTTATACGAAAGCAACAGCAATGAAGATCTACTGAATCTGATGCGGATACAAAAAAGTCTGGTATATTTTGTAACAGCACTGCGAAGCAATGAATTATTGATGATGAAGCTGGAGCGTACCAACTCACTGGAACTGAATGAGGAGGAAAGAGAATTACTCAATGACCTTATCATCGATACCAGTCAGGCCCTTGAAATGGCAAATATTTATACGAATATACTCACTTCGACCCTTGATGCCTTCGCCAGCGTAATCAGTAATAACCTGAATGCAGTAATGAAACGACTTACTTCCATCACCATCATCTTATCGCTTCCAGCCCTGGTTGCTGCGATTTATGGCATGAACGTTGATATTCCTTATATGCATTCGCCCCATGCTTTTTATATTCCTGTGATACTTTCTTTAGGGGTTTCGATGCTTATCAGCTGGTATTTTATGAAAAGAAAATGGTTTTAACATGGCACTTTTCAATGTCCGTGTTTATGGAATTTTGCTGGACGAAGATCGGGGGTTGCTGGTGAGTGATGAATTCATTCGCGGACAATACATTACCAAACTTCCGGGGGGCGGACTAGAGATCGGAGAAGGAACAAGGGATTGTCTGCAAAGAGAATTTTTTGAGGAAACGAAGTTAATAGTGAATGTTGGAGAACATATTTATACCACAGATTTCTACCAACTATCTGCATTCAATCAACGCGACCAAATCATTTCCATCTATTACCGGGTACACCATCATGGACCGGTACAATTAGAAGTAAAACAACACCCGTTCGACTTTGCACCACATCAAATTGCTGACGCAACGGGGGAATCAGAGGTATTCAGGTGGATTCCAAAGGAAACAATTCATCCCGACTGTATGACACTCCCGATTGATAAAGTTGTTATGGATATTATCCGGCAGCAGGTGCGTTGATGAAGTCCTCTTCCTCTTTTCCCATAGCTGATCTCTTCATCTTTTGTGCCAAATCTTTGCCAAGATATTTTTCTATGCGGGCTTCCATCAAATAAATCAAGGGGGTTAGTAAAATAGCCATAGTAAATTTATAAGCATAATTCACCAGACAGATGGCCAGTACCAATTGCCAGCTCCAGTTGTTGCCAATTTTAAATGCGATGAATAACACAACAAAACTATCCACCAATTGACTTACGGTCGTTGATCCGGTAGCCCTCAACCATATCCATTTATCTCCTGTAGCTCTTTTGATGCGATGAAAGACAAAAACATCCACCAATTGACTTACCAAAAAAGCGGTGAGACTTCCCAAAATGATCCACATGCCTTGTCCAAAAATTCCGGCGAATGCCAATTGCATGTTGTTGATTCCTTCGGCAGATTTAGAAGTTATCCAAAAATCTGCAGGCGGAATATTCATGGCACCATAAAACATAACGAAAGCATAGGTAATCAAAACAACGGCCGTATAGCTGATGCGGCGCACTGCTTTGGGACCATAATATTCATTGACAATATCTGTAATGATGAACTCCAAAGGCCAGAGCAATACCCCACAGGTCAGGTTAAAAGACAATCCCGATTGACCGAACAACTGGAAATTGGATGGATTCCAACCGAATAGTTTCTCCAAAGAAAAAATCTTACCGCCAATACATTCAGCAATGAGCGCATTCGCCACAAAAAAAGCGCAGATAGAAATGAAAAGCTTCGTTGGCTTGTCCTGTAAAATCGACCGAATCATATCAGACGGATTAAGAATAAAAGTTGGAATACCAATACGATCAAATATACTGTATAATACCTGCCCAGCAAGATGGAAGAGCGATCATGGATGCGGGTGACTGCTATAAAAAAAACATAGGCGTTCACCAATGGTGAGAGAACCCAGCCTGCAATAACCAGGGTTCCGATTAGGTCTGCCGGTAATCGACCAATTTCAGTTAATCGCAACAACAATGAAAGCAGGAAACAACAGTTCAAAATCCAGGCTAACCGGGAGAAAAATAAAGTCCTTTTCATATAATTATGTATCAAAATACCATTAATTTGCCGGAATTAAGCGAGTTAAAATGAAAAAAACGATTGGGCAGCAGGTGGTTCCACACTTATTGGCAGTTGCCATATTTGTTGTGGTGGCTTTGATTTATTGTAAGCCGGTGTTAGAGGGCAAGGTTTTGCAACAACTGGATGTTACACAGTGGAAGGGTATGGCGCAAAATTCTTTCCAGTACAAAGAGAAACATGGGGAGTTTCCTTTATGGACCAACGGAATCTTCAGTGGAATGCCCGCTTTTCAGATTACTAGTGTCGGCAGCAATCCGGTTTCTATTGGGTATCTGCATCAAATTTTTACACTTTTTTTGCCTAAGCCAGTGAGTCTTTTCTTCCTGGCATGTATTTGTTTTTATTTTCTTTCGCAGGTGATGGGTGCCCGGGTTGTAATTGGAATAGCAGGAGCACTTTCGTATGCTTATGCAACCTATAATCCCATCATAGTAGGTGTTGGTCATGATACCAAGATGCAGGCCATTGCCTATTTACCGGCATTCCTGGCAGGTTTGTGGGTATTATATGAGAAACGTGCTTATCTGACAGGAACAGCGCTAACAGCATTGTTTACAGCTTTACTGGTAGCATCTAACCACCTCCAGATTACCTATTATGCACTTTTACTTGCCCTGATCATGAGCATTGGATTCGGTATTAATTGGATACGGCAAAAAGATTATTCCCACCTACTGCGAGCAGCCGGTTTGGTTATCATCGGGGCTCTTTTAGGGGTTATGGTGAATGCAGTAACACTTTTTACCACGTATAGTTATTCCAAAGCTACCATCCGGGGAGGCAGTGAGTTGGCTGAAAAAAAAGGGCAAGTAACAAAGACCGGTTTGAGCAGGGATTATGCCCTCAGCTATAGTATGTATCCATCTGAATCATTGGTGTTGATGTTTGCTAATTTGTACGGAGGCAGCAGCGATAATAGACATTTGCCGGAAGAAAGTTCAAAAGCGGTTGCTGCTTTGCAAGAAATGCCACAGCAATTGGCACAACAGTTAGCTGGCTTTCCTTATTACTGGGGTGGCATCAACGAAGGCACTTCCGGACCGCCCTATGCTGGTGCAATCATCTGCTTTCTTGCTTTGATGGGCTTTTTCTTGATAGATCGCAAACATGCAAGCTGGTTGCTTGCTGCCATTCTGCTAACATCAGCCATGAGTTGGGGTAAATATTTTGAGGGATTTACCGGGGTTTTGTTGGATTATCTCCCCTTTTACAACAAGTTCAGGGCCCCCAGCATGATCCTGGTGATACCTACCCTCTTATTGTGTATGATGTCAGTGATGGCATTGAATCAGCTCGCGGAAAACCTCGATAAGAAGTGGTTGATGCAACAGTGGAAAAAAGGACTATTGTTCACAGGAGTTGTCTTTCTAGCTACTCTCTTGTTGTATTTCACGGGGGATTTCACCAGTGAATCAAGTGATGGCTTTTTGCTCAAACAAGTCAGTAGCATCAAAGATGCATCTCAGCGAGAACAGATTGAGGGACCTGTAAAATCTTTTGTTAATGCCCTGCGGGAAGACAGAAAAGATTTGTTCCTTGGATCAATACTGAGAAGTTTGGCATTCATATTAATTGCGGCGGGTTTGTGCTGGCTCATCATTAAAGAAAAATTAAAAGCGGTGATTGCCATAGGAGTAATGGGATTTTTTGCTTTTGTTGATGTAATGATGATCGATGTTAAATATTTCAACGCAGATAATTTTCAGGACAAGGACGAGTACAATTCAGTTTTTGAACCTACCCCGATAGATCAGGAGATTTTAAAAGATACAGGATATTTCCGTGTACTTGATCTTTCTCCCGGGTTATCGGCAGCTTTCAACAATGGCGCGATCTCAGCATATTTTCACAAATCAATTGGCGGGTATCACCCCGCTAAACTGAGCATTTATCAGGACCTGATCGAAAAGCAACTGTACAATTATCCCGATTGTCGTCCAACATTGAACATGCTCAATGCCCGTTATATCATTCTTCCACCCATGCAACAAGGCGAAACAGTATCGCTGCGCCTGAATGACGAAGCCCTGGGAGCTGCTTGGTTTGTTAAAGAAGTTACTTCCCTTAAAAGTCCCGGAGAAGTTATGTCAGCTCTCACTTATTTGCATCCAAAAGACACAGCTTTAGTGTTGGAAAAAGATAAGGGACTGGTAAGTTCAATCGCTGGAAATTCGGATAGCTCTGCCATCATTAACTTGGTAAAAAATGACAATGACCGTATCACCTATACCAGCCGGTCTGCCTCTACCGGTTTCTGTGTATTCAGTGAAATTTACTATGCAGATGGTTGGGTTGCCACCATTGATGGAAAAGAAGCACCGATCATCAGAACGAATTATGTATTGCGTGGATTGGTCATTCCTGCCGGGGAACACCGCATTGAATTTGAGTTCAAGCCCGCATCATTCTACCAAAGTAAGCAAGCAGGGATGGCATCATCAATATTGATTTGGTTGTTACTTATCATGGCTGCCTTTCAAGCTTTCAAAAAGAATCAACGCAGTGCAGGTTCTTGATACGAGTCATCTACTGGGAATAGTTGCCTACCGGATTTATCCAACCGAAAATGGTGGTCAGCAAAGCATAGCAACTTTTTATGCAGAATTATCAAGGCGCCTCAAACTTTCACTGCTGGTTTCCCGAGACAATGAAACAGAAGAAGGTAAGAAACCGGAAATTTTTCCATTGCTTTTCACTCGCTATCAAAGCTGGATGAATGTTTTTCTCTTGTACAAATTCACTCAACTGATCAAGAGAAACAAATTTACCTGCATGGTGGTGGATCATTCTTACTATGCCTGGATCGCATGGTTGCTGAGAAGATTTACCGGAGTACCATTTATCATTCGTTCGCACAACATCGAATCGCATAGATTCAAAGACCTCGGAAGGTGGTACTGGAGATGGTACGAGTGGTATGAAAAGAGAATTCATGGTCGTGCCAATTATAACTGGTGGATTTGCAGGGAAGACCTAAAATATGCTGTCAGGCAGTGGAAAATTAATCCTGACAAATGCAGTGTCGCAACCTACGGCACTTTGTTACACAATCCTCCGGATAACGAACAACGACAAGCCAGCAGAAGAAAATTGATTGAGCAATGGAATCTGCCTGAAAGTTCCCGAATTTTTTATTTCAATGGGTCTATGAATTACCGGCCCAATACAGAGGGACTTCGTGTAATTTTACACGACCTTCTTCCCCGACTAAGAAGGGAAAAGATTCTTTTTAGCATCATCATTACCGGTGCGGGAATGTCTGCCGAATGGAAATCTACATTGGAAAAAGAAAAAGAAATCATACTACCAGGCTTTTTACCGAACATCAATCTATTTTGGGAAGGGGCCGATTGTTTTATTCACCCTGTAACTACAGGAGCGGGGATAAAAACAAAATTGGTGGAAGCCATAGGACACGGGCTTCCATGTGTAACAACGCGGGCAGGACTACGTGGAATGGATCAGCCGGGTTTTAAGAAAATTTTATTAGCAGTGCCAGATGATGATTGGGAGTCTTTTACCAGACAAATGATTGAGGCTACTGAAAAAGATAAAAAATATAAAGTTCCATTAGAATTTTTTCATCAATTCAGCCTTCAAAATATTGTTCATAGTGTACTATTAACTTTGCAGGAACATGGAATCCGCTAATCCACAAATATCGGTAGTGATCTGCACCTATAATCGATCAGAATTTCTTCCCGGTGCTTTTGACAGTCTGGCGAATCAAACTATACTTAAAGAGTCTTATGAAATAATTATTGTGAACAATGCATCTACTGATGGAACAGCCTCTGTATGTTCAAATTATATCAGCTCCCATCCCGATGTACAAATCTTCTATCTGGAAGAGAAAAGACAAGGGGCATCTTTTGCGAGAAATACAGGCGCGGCTATTGCAAGAGCTCCCTTGCTCTGCTTTATGGATGACGATGCAATAGCAGATCCCAATTATCTCGAAAAAATTTTGCAATTCTTTACAGAAGTCCCTGACGCAGGCGGTCTCGGAGGGCGAATCATACCCCGATACATACCAGCTGAGCCAAAATGGATGAGCCACTATGTTTCATCGCTGGTGGGACATTTTCATTACAGTGACAACAGAAAAGCTTTTAGTGGCGGAAAATATCCGCTAGAGTCGAATATGATCATTCGTACTGCCGATTTTAGAAAAATCGGTGGTTTCAGTGAAGCCCTGCCGGGCGTAGCCGGAACCATAAGAATTGGTGGTGAGGGGAAGGATCTTTTTTATCGCTTGATGCAATTGAGTAGGGTAATATATTATGACCCCGACATTGAAGTAGAACATGTGGTAGAAACTAAAAAACTAACACCTGCCTATCTGTATCGTGTGGCGAGTGGTATTGGACGAGGAGAAAGAGTGAGGGTGTTGGAGAAAGGCTTTCTTCCTTATTTATTCAAAATACTGGAATATTTTTTTAAGCTGGCAGCAGCTATCCTATTGGGTATAGGTTATGCCTTGCAAGGACATCCGGCGAAAACAATGCCTGTGATACAATTTAGAATTGACGCACTGAAAGGATTATTCAATCAACCCTGAAAAATGAAATATAACTGGTCTTACATCCGAGATCGCAAAATCAAAGGAACGCTTTCCCGCTGGCTTGGAATTAAATTTAAACATCCTTCCGAAACATCAAAAGTGCGCGATTTAGTACTACCCTATTGCCGGGGTAAAGGGTGTGATGTAGGTTTTGGGGGAGACAAAATTGTCAAAGTCAATTGTGACGGAATTGATTATCCACAACCTTATGCGTATGCAGGCAATGATAA
The DNA here is from genome assembly GCA_046079965.1 of Sediminibacterium sp. Lineage (GTDB taxonomy): Bacteria > Bacteroidota > Bacteroidia > Chitinophagales > Chitinophagaceae > Sediminibacterium. The sequence goes on from JBJTTC010000083.1 coordinate 8,914, forward strand.
AGTTGACATCGCTTGTGATGTAATCAAGGATGAAATTCCTGTAGCTGATAACACGTATGATTATGTTTATACCAGTCACCTGATCGAGGATTTTGCCGATACTTCCGATGCACTTAGAAAATTTATCCGCATCCTGAAATCGGGAGGGAACCTAATATTGGTTTTTCCCGATCAACCCAAATATGAAGCGTATTGTAGGGAGATCAATCTACCCATGAACCCATATCATGTTCATGCAGACATGGGGTATGACTATATGAAACGACAACTGGAAGGGTTGTCAGGGGTACATTTTCGTGAGGTTTTCAGCAGTAACTGTGCAATTGACTACAATGTGGTCATGGTCATGCAAGTAGAAAAAATTGTCACTTAATCTTCTTTATTGGTAAGTTTCACTCCAAATGGGTGCAAAAGTCGATTTATATTTTTCATGATACCCAAAGAGGGAATAGTTTTTTTGGCATACAGGCAGGGTAACCCATGAAAACGATCGTAGCCATTCGATTTTACCAAAAAAGCGTAATCAGAAAGTAATTTTTTCCATACCGGTAAAGTCGTTAATGAAAATCTATTTTGATGTCTTGACAGCAAATCAGGTTGGTCAAAAGAATAACCACTGATGTGTAGAAACAACAAGGGGTAATTACCATTCACGAAAATCCCCCGGGGGGTTTCACTGAGAACACGTTCATGAATATTCCAATAGGCCACATTTGCTCCCGGGTGAAGAAATACTCCTGATTCCGGAAAAAAGGTAGGGACTAAGTTCAACCATATTTGGTCAACGCCCATACCTTCCGCGAAGCGATAATAACATTCTTGTTGCATATGTGATGCCCACCAGCGAAGGAATGAATCGGTAGCAGCCGATCGGGTCATGGCAATAAATCCGGCATTATATATCCCTGATCGAAGTATATCTCTTTCCAGAGGAAGATGTGTATTGTCGGGCATGGGTTGGGTCAAGTGGGGAGTAATCAGCAAATGGTGATGCTGCAATTCCTCTTCCACGTGAGAGAGCGAATGTTGCACCCAGATGTCGGAGTCCAGATAAAGAAGTATGTCCGGATATTCGCGGGCAAATATCGCTTGAGCCATAAATGGCTTCATCGCACAATTGAGCTCGATGACAGAATACCGTTCTGTAATCCCTTCAAAATCCTCTATTCCAAGGGTATCGATTTCCCAGATGGTATGAGGTGCGAATTCATCTGTAGCAAAGCGTCCGGCAATCCGATCAACCAGTCCGATGATCACTTTATATTCCGGATGATGCGCCAAGAATGAGTCACACATGGTTTTGCAATGTGCCAGGTGATTCGCAGAACAGACCGTATAAAGTATCTTTTTCATCAATTTTTTTGAACCAGCAGGATGGTATTGAGGTAAAGAGTTTCGGACTTGGGCCAAAAACGTTCAAATATTTTGAAACCAAGGTTCATTCCGGGAACTACCAACTGCCGGATAATTTTTTTAAATAGTTCAAAACGGGAGAGAATCCAGACTTTATGTACCCATTGGTCATTTATGTAAACGATAAAAAGTTGATGAAGAGTGTTGATGAAATGTCCATTTTTATCGAATTGTAAAACAGTAAAACCATTTTTTGCTAGTAGGTCATTCAGTGCAAAACGTGTATAACGGGCATAATCGGCAGGTACTTCGTGTTCTTCCCAGGCAAAGGGACAGGTCAACAGCATTTTTCCACCTGGTTTCAATATCCGGTTTAATTCGGGGAGTATGTCGGGCAGATTAAAAATATGTTCAAATACTTCGCTGGTAAATACAGCATCGAAGGAGGCATCGGGAAACGGCAAGGTCTTTCCATCGTAGAAAACATCAATATTTTCGCGGGTATGATCATGACCTTCACCGGCATAATCTACTCCGACATATTCGCTGACTCCGGTAAAAAGGGATTGATAGGGTTTGGCTCCGCAACCGAAATCGAGCAAACGACCGTTAAGTTCTCCACTGTATAGTTTAATTTTGTTGTATAGACCCTTGCGGATGAAGTACAACGGATGACGGAAGTTGGGGTTGAAATCGTAGGGAACCATGCCTGCTGGATGTAGCGGCAAATTAAAGTTTTTTCAGCCATGTTCAATCGGTGGAAGGATATTCTGTATGACCTGGTCGGACAAATTGCCCGGATGAGTAGCGTTAGCGATGGGGCAAATCGGGCTTTGGTGATAAGATTGGATGAGATAGGTGATTATATGTTGTGGCGGCCGGCTTTGCGTCATTTACTGTCTGCAAAGGTGTTAGAAGGAAAGGAAATTACTTTATGCGGCAATGCCAGTTGGCGCAGCTTATATGAGCAATTGGATGGGGAATGCTTTCATTCCGTAATCTGGATTGACAAAAAACGTTTCAAAAAAGACCTTTGGTATAGGTATCAGGTATTGAAAAAATTAAATAGCTCTGGGTTTGATGTTGTTATCAATCCCACTTTTTCAAGAGACAAGCGATATGATGATGCAATGGTACTGGCAGCCCGTGGGAAGCAAGTATATGGTATGGTAGCCAATGAAGAAAACCTACGGCGGTATGAAAAGGGGTATGATAAAGACATCTTTACACATTTATTCAGGGGACCAGAGGAGGTCATGTTTGAACTCTTGCGCAACCGTTTTTTTGCAGAATATGTAGTGGGAAGTAAGATGAATGACTTAGTTTGGCACCTAAAGGAAGAACAGATTCCACCTGTATCTGTTTTATTACCTGATAAATACCTGGTAATTTTTCCAGGGTCCCGAAGTGCACAGCGCATTTGGCCGTCCGGCTATTTTGCTGAAGTAGCAAGGTATTGTCAACAGCAGTTTGATTGGGAGGTCGTATTGTGCGGGGGTCCCGGGGATATTGGCTATGCCAATGCTTTCAAGGAATCCTTTCCTGGAAATGTTACTGATTTAACGGGGGCGACCGGTCTATCTCAGTTACTAACTATTTTGAAGGGCGCTCAATGGTTAGTCACGGTAGATACCGGCTCTGTTCATTTAGCGGCTGCGGTGGGTTGTCCTGTTTCCGGTATTTTCAATGGGTCACAGTATGGACGATTTGCACCATATCCGAAAGAACTTACCCAAACTATTCATGCTATTTATCCGAATGAGATAAAAATGGATTTACAAAATCCGACTATCATCCGGAACCAATATACTTTTACAGTGGATGTACCTTATGATTGGGTAGAACCTGCACAGGTAATTCAAACCATTAAACCAGTATAAATGAGTAAAAAGTTCCGACCAGTAAAATGGCTGAAGAAGATTGTGGGAGTGAATAAAAAAGTACCTGTATATCCACCGGATTTTGATTCGTTTCACATCGATATCATTGAGCAGGTCAGACCCTTCACCATGACGAGTCCGGAGCGGCTATATGGTTTAATAGAAGCAGTGAGGTACCTGGAGTCAAATGAAGTAGCAGGAAATTTTGTGGAATGTGGTGTTTGGAAGGGAGGCAGTATGATGGCAGTAGCGCTTACTTTAAAAAAGTTAGGAAGTACAAATCGACAACTCTATCTCTACGACACCTATGAGGGAATGACAGCTCCGACTGCAGCAGATCTTTCCTATCAAGGAGAAGGAGCTGCAGAATTGTTACAAAAAGAAAGTGGTCAAAAAGAAGATAGTGTGATTTGGGCATATTCATCACTTGAACAAGTAAGGGAAAATGTTTTGAGCACTGGTTACCCTGAGAGTCATATTCATTTCATACAAGGTGATGTGCTACAAACCATTCCCGATAAAGTTCCTGATTCGATTGCCTTGCTGCGACTGGATACCGATTGGTATGAATCTACCCGACATGAAATGATACATTTATATCCCTTGCTGGTTTCACATGGTGTTTTGATCATTGATGACTATGGATTTTGGCGTGGATCCAGGCAAGCGGTTGATGAATACATAGCTGAACACCGACCAGGATTATTGTTAAATAGAATGGACGATACGGGAAGAGTAGCCATCAAAATTTAATCTGAGAAACTACCAATTCTCTGCTCCTAATTTTTTTTTGAGGTGGAAAAGAAATTTTCCAGCTGGCGTATGCAACAAGTGATGAAGTAACCTTAACCGCATTTGCCAGAAATTCAAGAGTACAGAAGTACCAAAATGGGACTCGTAAACTTTTTTATTTTCTTCCAATGATGCGATGTATTGATTCGAACTGATACCGGAATCGTCGAAGCGAACAGAGGAAAAGTTGTAAAAGGCATATCTTTCCTTGGCCAGACGACACATCATATCGTAATCCATCGCAATCTTGTATGCACCATTGTATTCCCCTACCCTGCTATATACGTTTTTGTGCACCCACCAACCTGGATGTGAAATACTTCGCATCCCACGATAAAGTTTAGCGGCTTGGAATGGCTTTCCGACTTCCACCCAATGCCCTGCCCGTTTCATCACGATTTTTCCTGAAATCCAATCAGCATTGGGATTTTGTTGTATAAATTCAGCCATCTGTTCCAATACTTTTTCATGCAGCAGTTCGTCTCCCGAATTCAATAACTGAATCATACCATCACCAGCGAGCCGAATCCCTTTGTTAAAAGCATCAGCTATTCCTTTATCGCGCTCATTGATTAATTTTCTATATGAAGGCAAGGGATGTTCAGAGAACCAGTCCGCAATTGCACTGTCAGTAGACCCATTGATGATCCAATGTTCATCCGGTAAACGGGTTTGCTTATCTACGGATGCACAGGTACTCTGTACATCAGAAAGATTGTTGAAACAAATGGTGACAAGAATCAAGCGCATATCAGTTAATTGCAAAATCCCAAAATGAGTTTTTTATTTAATTCCATTCTTACCATGGCAGAACTTTTTCATTAGCTGGAATCAATAAGTAGACTTGTAATAAAAAGCTTTAAGAGACTGAAGAAAGAAAATCAAAATTTTATTTTATACTCGAGATTGAGAATAAAGCCCCTGGTTAATCCATCCGGTCTTACATCTCTTACAACAAAGGGAGCACCCACATTTAATT
>JBJTTC010000084.1:0-3723 GCA_046079965.1 Sediminibacterium sp.
AAAATCTGAAAAAGTGTTGAGTAAGGAGTTTCTCAAGTTCTTCTTTTTGTGCTTCTAATGTAGGCAGTTCCATTTTTGCCAGTTCCTTCATGTCTTCATCGGAAGAATGTTGGGCATCACGGGCGAATTCGTAATCTGCCAGTACTTTTTTATAGGTTTCGTAGGGCTGAACGATTTTTTCGAGGGAGCGGTATTCTTTGGAGTAGGCGCCGAATTCTTTCTGGTTGTTGATGATTTCGGGGTTGGTCAGGGCGATGCCTACCTGTTCGAATCTGGCTTTGATGGCATCTAATTTATTCAGCATATCCCCATTTTTTCGTGCGCAAAGGTATGATTTTGGGGTGAGAAGAACTACAATTCAGCTCACTGTGTTTCTCAATCCGGTTGTTATTTTTGGATGTAGAAACATCAAGAAAGAGTCAATCATTTCAATTTTATTGCTGATTAAAAACAGTATTTTCATTCCTCAATTTTTTGTATGCCAATCCGAATCTCACTTATTGGTCTTCTCTTTTTTTGCTTCCTGTGCGATTCATTCGCACAGAACAATACCGCCGACCTCATCCTGCGCAATGGTCGCATACTCGACGGCACCGGCAATAGCTGGTTTAAAAGCAATATCGCCATCTCCAACGGCAAAATCGTTGCCATCGGTCAACTGAAAGACTGGTCCGCCACCCGCAACATCGACGTGCAAAACCAAATCATCGCACCGGGATTCATCGATGTACACACCCACATCGAAGGCGATGAAAAAAGAAACCCTACCGCCGACAACTTCATACTCGACGGCGTAACCACCGTAGTAACCGGCAACTGCGGCCTCTCGAAAACCAATATCAGCAGCTATTTCTCCATGCTAGATAGCTTACAAACCAGCATCAACATCGCCACCCTTATCGGCCACAACGACGTGCGCAAAGCAGCCATGGGCACCGCCAACCGCGCGCCCAGCGAACAGGAAATGCAGCGCATGGAAAAAATAGTGGAAGACGCTATGAAAAACGGTGCCGTAGGTTTCTCTACCGGACTCATCTACATTCCGGGCACCTACTCCAAAACAGAAGAAGTGGTGCGACTGGCAAAGGTAGCCGCCCGCTTCAATGGCGTCTATGCCAGCCATATCCGCAGCGAGGGAGATAGCGTCGTTCCCGCTATCCGCGAAGCCATCAACATCGGCACTGAAGCCAATATACCCGTTGAAATCTCTCACTTCAAAGTGAGTGGTCAACAAAACTGGGGCAGAAGCAGCGAAACCATCGGCTGGGTAGAAGAAGCCAGGGCCGCCGGCTTCGATGTGACCATCGACCAATATCCCTATACCGCCAGCAGTACCTCACTGAGTACCCTCTTGCCCGATTGGGTGCTGGCAGATGGCAATGACTCCATCAACGCCCGCCTGAACCGCCCGGAAATAAAAGAACAGGTGATCGAACACATGATCAAAAACCTGAAAAAACGCTCCCTGAAACATTTCAGCTATACAGTCGTTGCTTCCTACAAAGCTGATACCAGCTTCAACGGACTGAGCATTGAAGCGATCAACCAACGCCTTGGCAATCCACACAAAGTAAAATCTGAAGCGGCAACCATCATCGATATGATGCTGAAAGGCGGCGCCAGCATGGTCTTTCACGGCATGAGCGAAAAAGATGTATCCAACATCATGAAAGTGCCCTATAACATGATCGCCAGCGATGCAGGTATCCGCGTATTCGGATCAGGAAACCCTCACCCACGCGGCTATGGCACCAACGCACGCGTGTTGGGAAAATATGTGCGGGAAAAGAAGATCATTTCCCTGGAAGAAGCCATTCGTAGAATGACTTCCCTCCCGGCAAAAAAATTCAACATCGTGAATAGGGGACTATTACGGGAAGGCAATATCGCCGACATCGTAGTATTCGATGAAAAAACTGTAGATGACCTCTCCACCTTTGATCAACCCCATCAATACAGCATCGGCTTCTCTTATGTTATCGTTAATGGCCAACTCACGGTTGACCAGGGAAAACATACAGGCACCCGCGCGGGTAAAGTGATTCGCTGGGATGGTGGAAAATAAAAATCAGAAAGCGGATTGATGCCTGGCTAATTATACCCCTTCGCTCCTGAATTGTAATTACCTTAGTCCAGAACACCCATTTCATCGCTGAAAAGAATTGAATGAATACCCAATCAACAGTTGCCTGCTCTCTTTGCCAAAGTCCTGCCCGGTTAATGGAAGAAAATTTTACGGGGTACAAAGTGGACATGTATTTCAGCATTTACCAATGTCCAAACTGTCACACTTCTTTTCCGCTGCCCCTCGTGAATGCCGATCAGATCTATGATTTCATCTATAAGAATGGAGAACGGGTGCCTGCCTACGATCGTTACTGGCAATATTTCAAACAGGTAAAGAATCAGACAAGTCCACTTGCCTTCCTGGCCGACCGGGAAGAAGCTTACTGGGGCATCCGCGAAGCGCTGCGAGAGATCAAACAAAAGGTGCAACAGCCGGCCATTCTGGAAGTGGGTTGCGGACTGGGTTATCTGACCTATGCACTGAAAACAGAGGGCTACCATATTCAGGGATTGGACATTTCCGGCGAAGCCATAGAAAATGCCCGCAGGCATTTTGGAGATTTTTATATCTGCGACAATTTATTCTCTTTTGTCAATGAACACCGGGAATCGTATGATGTGATCATTCTGACAGAAGTAATTGAACATGTCAATGACCCGCTTGCCTTCCTGCAAACCATTGCTGCCCTCTTAAAGAAAGGCGGGAAAGCCATCGTCACCACACCCAATCGCAGTCTGGTACCGGATGATATTGCCTGGGATACAGAATTGCCTCCTGTGCACCAATGGTGGTTCAGTGAGGAATCGATGCAATACATGGCGAACAAACTTCACCTGAAATTAGATTTTGTTTCCTACCGGTCATTTTACAACCTTCATCCCAAAGAATACATCGTTAAGCGCAACAAGAAAAAATCGTTTCGCATTCCGATCATTGATGAAAACTGGCAGTTCTACAGTCATGCGTTAAGAACCGCACCGACCCTGCCCGAAATACCGGCCCAACAATTTCCCGCACCTGCGGAAACAGTAACAGCAAAAACTACTTTCAAGAAGATACTACTGCAAGTAAAAGCATTCTTTCTTCCGTCCACCATCGTTTGTGGTGAAAGGGGGAATACCTTGTGTGCGGTTTTTGAGAAGCAGCAGTAGGAACATGCTGATATCCGCTATCTGCTAATCAGTTAACTTTACTAATCCGGTAATACTATCATGATGAAGTTTCGTTACCTCTTTTTATTGATTCCGCTGTTCACCCATGCACAAAAAGCTCAACAGGTAGATACTGCCATTGCTCCCTTTCTTGCCAACAACCAATTCAGCGGGGTAATCACCATTGCCCGGGAAGGAAAAATCATTTATCAGAAAACAACCGGTTACCGCGATTTCGCTTCCCGTACCCCCCTGAAAAAGACAGACCTGTTCGAACTGGCTTCCGTTAGCAAACAATTCACCTCCATGGTGATCATGCTTCTACAGGAAAAAGGGCAACTGCAATTTGATGACCCCGTTGAAAAGTACCTGGATATAGCCTATAAAAATATTACCATTCGTCATCTCCTCACACACACATCCGGGCTCCCCGATTACCAGTCCATCATGGACCAACATTGGGATAAATCGAAGGTGGCGAACAATGACGATATCCTTACTTAT
>JBJTTC010000085.1:0-2827 GCA_046079965.1 Sediminibacterium sp.
CAAAGACGCAATAAATGTGTAGTTAAGTTGAAGTTTATCGGCAAATTGCTTTTCTACAACAATTGTAAATCCTTCCACTTCTCTAAAAAATAAAATAATTTTAGTAAAGTCAATTTCATTCAAGTTTTTTGTTGTACAAAACACATAGTCGCCAACATTTAACGTTGGCTTCATTGTTTTTAATAATTTATCTAAATCTTTTTCTCCTGTCATTTGTTACGGCGTTTGAAATATGTTATTAATCCGAAAGCTGAAACAATTGTCCAACAACCTTCAAGAATTATAAAAGGAAAATATTTTAGAAGTACAGAAGCAAAACAAGCTATTCCTGCCCCTACTAAATTTAAAACCAAGTAACTCAAGCTATCTTTTTTAATAATGTCTCTTAGGTTCAGAAAATAAGCAACTAATAATATTGCTACTCCAAAAAATCCTATCAAATCTGTTTGTGTCATTACAGTTTCATTTATACTTGCCACCAACGTTTGAGGCTAGAAGATGTGCGGTATAGAAACCACTTCACTGTCTAACTGCACGAATTTAATTAATAATTACTATGGTTATGGCAAGCGCCAACAAAAAGTTTACACCGATGAAAAATTGCGCTTGCAACTTGCACGTCCCACCGCATATTCTTTTAGCCTGTGTTAGCGGTTCGTAGTTTTTTCATTTTAGTTTCTGTCCTAATTGTTCAACTTTCGTCAGCAATTTTTCACGCCACGCTTGTTTTGATAAACGTACTGGTCCAATCGTTGTCGCTTTTATGTTGCGGACACCACAATAATACAAAGTATTTCTGCTCATTGCCCAATAACTGGGTCTGTGATTTACTAACCAATAAAACCAAACAGGTTGGTCAAGTGTAGAAATAATTCTTGCGGTTTTTCCTTTTAAAAGTCCGTCCGCCAAAAGTGAGTTTTCTCGTTTTTGAAAAACAAAACCCGGCAAGAAAAGTCGGTCAATGAAACCTTTCATAATTGCAGGAAGCGAAGCCCACCAAACAGGATAAACCCAAACCAAATGGTCTGCCCATTGTATTTTGTCCCACGCTTCAAGCAAGTCGGGTTCAAGTTCTGTTCGCTTTCTGTAACCAAATTGTAAGTTGGGATTAAATTTCAAGTCTGCTATTACAATTTCTTTCAGTTCGGCACTTGTTGTTAAAGTACCTTTCTTATACGCTTCGGCAAGTGCGTTGCAATAACTTTCCTTGTCTGGGTGTCCATATATTAGAAGTATTTTTTTCATTTTTTTGTTGTATAGTTATGTTTTGCTGTCGATACTATGACCGCTAACGGTTTGGGGCTTTGCGATGGTGGGGCATTCAAGGCACAAATGTTCAATAAACCACAAATGTTTATTAGAATTACAAATGTTGAATTTAGCACTTCAGCCCCACTATTGCAAAACCCTTGTTAGCGGTTGTTTTTTCTGTCGTCATTATTTCGTTTGATATAAAGCAATTCGGTTTCCTTCTGTGTCTTCAAATTCGGCAACAAGTCCTATTCCATTGTCGGTTTTTGGATATAAAATTTGTCCACCATTTGATGTAGCCGATTTGAGTGTTTCGTCAATATTTTCTGTCTTGAAGTAAATTACAACTCCGTCCTTTGTCGGCTTGTAGATTTCTCCTTTTGCTAATGCTCCTGAAATTCCTGAATTTTCGTCCACAAAAGGAAATAACGCCATTTCATTATTGTCAATGTTTTCCCTGTCAAAGTCAAAGTGAAATACTGCTTTATAAAACTTTATGGCTCTGTCAATGTCCGTTACTGGAATTTCAAAATAAACAACAGGGTTTGATTTTTTTATCATGATAGTTTTGTCAGTTTGTTTAATTGTTGTTTTGGGATTGTCGTTACAAGATGTCAGAAGTTGAATGAAAATTCCAAAAATTATCGTTGTCAATATGTTTTTATTTCTGTCCATTTTGTCTGAGTTGTCAATTTGTGGGTCGTATTAAAATGACCGCTAACGTTTTCGGGCTTTGCGTTCGGGCGGGTTTCGGGGCACTAAACTGTCAACCAGCACTTCACTTAAATAGAAGCACGAAACCCCCGCTTTTGCAAAACGGCTGTTACCTGCTGGCGTTCTATTCATTTTGTACAGTTTTAATTTCAAGTTGATTACTGCTCTTTATGAACAATGAACAAGCTATAATCCAAATAATAAATGTTCCTTCAATAATCCTTTGATATAGTCCTACATATTTTGCCAATGGGTCAGTTAGTAATAAACCAATAAACACAACACAATTTAGTCCACATAATATTGCAATTCTTGATAGTCCATTTTGTATCTGCAAATGTCGCAAACCAAGACCTATGGCTATTATGCTTAATGGAACAAATATATAAGTCAATAAACCCGTCAAGTTGTGAATTAATTGCGAAATACTTGGGTTAACTAATTCCTTATTACATCCTTTGTCGCATGGGAAAATCCCAACAATTATTGTAGCAATTCCATAAAAAATACCGAGACCCCAGAAGCCAGTCTTGATTAAGAAAGATTTAGGGAATGTTCTCAGTGCTGAAAAGGCGAAAATTGTCAAAAAAAGTCCACTTGGAATATAACCGAAATATCTTAAAGTCTGTCCATATGGCGTGTCAATAGCATACGTCTCACTAATATATTGTGAAAGAGGGTTGTAGTTATTAAATTGAAAACCACCTAATATTGAAGCAACCGAAAATAAAGTCACACCAATTATTCCTGTCCAAAAAATTACTCTTTTGTTCATAGTTATATTTCCGTTTTATGTTGATGTCTGTCTTTTTGTCGTTCGCTACGCTTGCAGGTAACGTAGCGACGGCTTTGCGCGGTTGTC
>JBJTTC010000086.1:0-2865 GCA_046079965.1 Sediminibacterium sp.
CCGATGCATCGGGGAGGTCGTCTCCCGACTAGTCGGGGGACGTGTCGGGATGATTCTCTCCACAGTAAAGCATATCTGCAATTCAATACGATTTGCGGATTTTTTTTGAAGAAAATTGTACTAGATAGTCCTGACCGACGCGTCAGAAATATTCTCTCCTCACCGAGAATCTGCAATTAAAAAAAGTTGTTGATTTTTTTATCTAGTAGTTATACTAAAAAGTATTTTAAAACTGGTATTGCAAGCTTAGGGTGGCAGATCTTCCCATACCATTTATTCCGGAACCATGCTTTCTGTAATCAGCATTTGTCAGGTTGTTTAGAAAGCACCTGATACTGAAATTTTTCCAATTTCCTCCCACATACCCATGCACAACAAAGAAGCCCGGTGTCCCACCTGCAGGAATCCGATTATCATCCTTATCACCCTGTGCCAGTCGCCCTTGAGTAAAAGCTTGTTCGCAATTAATGCCTGCACGGAAACGTTTGGATTGATATTGGAGAGATAAAAAACCATTGAAAGGCGGAATGCGACGAACCGGCTCATCTCGGGTTATATTCTCACCAAATAAATAGGTGACCATACCATAAATACTCCAGTGCCGGTCAAATTGAAAGCGCGTCTCCAACTCCCCTCCCTGTATAAATGCACGTTCGTTATTTTCCTTGATATAAACGCTGTATCCTGCAACCATTTCACTGGTTTTTATCCGGTTGATCAGGTTATTCAAGCTGGAATGAAAAAGTGAACCGGACCAGGACCATTGAGCAGATTGATACCTGATTCCAATTTCCTTGTTGACAGACTTTTCCGGCAACAAACCATAAGATGGAACTTCGTACCTGAAATCAATGATACCCAGCGTTCCCATATCGTCTATGTTGGGGGCCCGGTACCCGGTACTCAAGTTGGCAAAAACCACCAGGCCGGAATGGATGACATAAGAAGCACCCCCTAAAAAAACAAAAGCACTGGGCTGTACTGCAACTTTTCCAAGCGTGGCTTCCTCGAGCCGAATATCGTACCTATGGTAGCGCCAGCCACCTTCCAGTTGCCATCTGCCCAATTGAAGCTGATGTAAATTATAAATAGCTGCATGCCGGTAGATAGCTCCGTCGGGATAGAGACCTCTCCGTATAGTCGTAATTCCTGTTGATGTGTTTAACTGATTTCTTGTACTATTGATTTGATCACCGTTCCACTCTAAACCGGTTCGGGTAGTCCAGTTGAGTGCAAGTTTCCAAACGGCTTCTGCTTGCAAGGATTTGCTCTTGATTATATCCTGCTCAAAGCTGATGGTTGTTCCTGTTCCGGCTTGTGATACCCTGTCTTCATTGAGTCGCTGAGCAGATAACTGAATATTGATCTGTTGAATCTTCTTTCCCTGAAAAGTTTTATGCAATTGTGTAAAGAAGAGACCCCTTTCTAAAGGGTTGGAAAAACTTAGACGAAATTTTTCCATCTGGTATTTGTGGAAAAGAGGAACCATGCGTTGTCTTATGCCACTGATACCGGCACTAACCGTCCAACCTTTTCCTGTATTCCATTTTAATTTGCTTTCCAAAGATTGCTGCAAATAACCCGAAGGTCGCTGAAATCCTGTAGTGTCTCCTCCGAGTAAGTCACCAAAATCACTGTTGCTTGCCGCCACCATCCATGTAAATCGTTTGCTGCTGAAATTAATTTGCTGCCGTATGCTGCTTTCCATAGCGCTACTGGTCCATCTCAGGTCGGTTCTCCCGCTCCAACGTTGAACCTTGGAGAATTCGGGCATCTGTGTAATTACATTGATTACGCCGCCTAATGCGTCGCTTCCATATTGAACAGATCCCGTTCCCTTTACTACTTCTATGCGTTCAATTGAAAGGGGGTCAAGTAAAGTCAGGTACTGATTTGGACCATAACGAAAAATAGCGTTGTTGAGTCGTATGCCATCTATCAGCACTAAGTTTTGATTACCTGTTAACCCTCGAACAAATGGAGATCCCCCGCCATGATTGGTCTTCTGGATAAATACTCCTGCAGTCCCATCCATTAATTCAGGAACGGAACGTCCATTTTGTCTGGTCATCTGACTGCTGTCAAGAATAGCGTAGGAAAAAGGAATAAACTTCCCGTTTGCATTCATCCTGGAAGTTTTTACAGTTACTTCCTGTAAAGTGGATATAGTATCTTTTTGCGCATTCAGTACTGTATGTGATGATATCAGAACCAGTAAAAAGAAGGTAATTTTTTTCATTTTAGACAATGAAAATACGGCAAGAATCTAAGGATGGTTTAAAGACAAAAGCACATAACGTTAATTTAACGTGGCAATATATTTCACTCATTTTTTCAGCACAATGAAGTTTTTCCGACACCCCTTTTTCTATTTACCCGCATTTATCACTACTTTGGAAATATCCCTAAATACTTCCGGTAAGGCCTGTTGTATGCGTTGATAAGTGGCAGCAGAAATATTCACCTTGTCAAAGGGCACATATTTTACATACTGTTTGTTCTCACCTGCTTTTCTTCCGTATTTATATCCATAGGTAAACCAGCCATCTTGCTGCAACTCGATCTCCTTCAGTTCTTTGTTGGGTATGGTAATAAAAAATAAATCTTGCAGTTGCTTGCTAGTGTTGTGTTGTAGCTGCTTCTCTCTTAATGCCAGATACGCCTCCTTGGCAGTTTCATAGGATGGATCAATCAGTGCTACCTCCCGGTTAAGATAGTCGCGGTATCTATATCCATGCTCATCCTGGTAATCGTATAATTCATTCAATACCTGTTGTATGATGGGGCGCATGAACGGGTAATGGGTGCAACCCAAGATCAACGTATTCATGGGTAGCTGCATTTTGTTTTGCCGCATTTTTTCCA
>JBJTTC010000087.1:0-41578 GCA_046079965.1 Sediminibacterium sp.
ATTCTGAAGGTGTTCGCCGACAAGATGCGTTGCGTGATGAAAGAGCGGATGCGGATGACTTTGTAGAGCCCTATTTATGGATGGGCATCGGACGTGCGCGCAGTGGTTGCGGTGGGGCATTGGTGGGAACACCGGAACAGATTTTATCCAAGCTGCAACGTTACATGGATATGGGGATCCGTTCTTTCATTTTATCAGGTTACCCATTGAAAGAGGAGGCTGGTTATGTGGCAAAATATATATTGCCACAACTTCCATTGGCTCAATTGAATGTGTTGCAGGGGAGAAAACCATCTTCCGAACCTATCACACCTCTCACTACCGCTACTTTGCGATAAAAAAAATCTATGCTTCAACTTCTAGAAGCCGCCGATTGGCTCGTATTCAGCTGCCTCACTATACTTGTAGTGGTAATTGGAGCATGGGCAGGAAGGAAAAAGAAAAGTGCAGAAGAATATTTTATGGCGGGAAGATCGCTTCGCTGGTGGTCGGTGGCCGGTTCTATTTATGGTGCAAATGTAAGCCTGTCTCAAATCATTGGTATGTTGGGAATTGGCTACTCCATTGGCTTTGCTCAAAGCCATTATGAAATTTTAGCAATTCCTGCCATATTATTGCTTTGCTATATTTTTATTCCTGTTTACCGTCGGAGAGGAGTTTTTACTTTGTCTGCCTACCTCGCCCACCGATATGATAAAAATGCGCGTCTGATTTATAGTATATCAATCATCGGGATCATCCTGATTCTTTTGGTGGGAGGACTATACATCGGAAGCCGGCAGTTGGGATTGCTTTTCAATACGGCTCAATTCCACTTTAGCTATCTGCAAGGAATTTTATTGATCGCCTTCATTTCTTGTTGGCTCATCGTCTGGGGTGGTATGTCTTCATTGGTAGTTACTGAAAACATCATCTCCTTGCTAATGGTCAGCTCTTTGATTTTGGTAGGCTGGTTCACACTCAGCAGGGAAGAGATTGGTGGATTATTCGGACTACTTGAATTGGATAGAGGATTAGATGGACAAAACAAAATGACATTGTATTTGCCTTCCCATCACCCCGACCTGCCGTGGACGGGCGTTTTCAGTGGCTTGTTGGTGCTACAGGGGTTTTTCTGGACGACCAATCAATTTGAAGTACAGCGGGTGCTTTCTGCACGAACCAATCGTGATGCTCAACTAGGTGCGCTCTTTGCAGGTATGCTTAAACTTACTATTCCATTTTTCTCTATTGCTGCCGGTGTTGCTGCAGCTTATTTGTTCAGACATACCTGGCACCTCGAGGGGGTGCAGCCCGATGATGCTTTTCTGCTGCTGATGAGTAAGGTAATTCCGCCCGGAAATGGTCTTTTTGGATTGATTTTGGCAGGATTAACAGCAGCTATATTTTCCAGTATTTATTCCATGCTCAATGCAGCATCCACTTTGATAACAGTAGATATTTACAAAGAATACTTGCATCGAAATGCTACCGACAGAGAAATGGTGAAAGCCGGGCGAATTTCAGTTTTGGTTATAACTGCTACAGCTGCCTGTCTCGCCTATCTTACTTTCACACCTACTTCGGGAGGCAACTTTTTTTTACAATTATCAAAAAATACTTCCTACCTAAAGCCCGGTATTGTTGCCATATTTTTTTGGGGAGTCATCTCCCGAAGAATTCACCCCGGCTCCGCAATTCCTATATTGATTTTGTCACCTATACTAAGTGTGGCGATAGAGTTGATTTATGCTAATACGAGTAAATCGTTTCCCGCTGTGCAGGATTACTTTGGCGCTGAGTTGAATTTTATGCACCGCGTGATGTTGGTATTCCTTGCTTGTATTTTTTTACAATGGCTGATTTCACGTCACCTCAATCGTATGAAAGGAGAGCCTCCAACCGTTGATGGTTTGGATGTTCTAAATGCGGGTGTAAATTGGTTGAAACCTATTGGTTGGTTTATCCTAATTCAAATGATTGGATGTCTGTCAGTTTTTTTGGGAATAAAAGCTGATGGGGTGGCCTGGCCTATGGCATTGGTTACTTTCTTGCTTTTTATCCCCAGCGTAATAAAAAAACAAGCATTGGGCCCCGATGTTCGGGAAAATGAAGTCAGCAAATTAGTTCATGTTTTTGCTGGACTTCTGAGTGCCGTTACCATCTGGATACTCTACTATTTTGCTTAAGATTAAGCCATCATCTACCAAACTTCGCAATATTGCTGCTGAAGAGTTTCACGGCTATGGCAAGAAGAATTACTCCGAAGAATTTCCTAACTGCCATGAGTCCGGCGGGTCCCAAAACACCTTCAATCCATTTGAGTGAGCGAAGTACAATATAAACAACAACCAGATTGATGAGGATACCGGATAGAATATACATCTCATTGAAGTTTGCTTTCAGTGACATGATGGTGGTGAGTGTTCCACTTCCGGCAATAATGGGAAAAGCAATAGGTACAAGTGTTCCGGACTTAGCATCCTGATCCCCCTTGAATATTTCATGTCCCAATACCATTTCAAGGCCTAATAAAAAAATTACCACTGAACCCCCCACTGCGAAGGAGTGAATATCGAGACCAACAATTTTCAAGAAGGGTTCACCAGCCCAAAGGAAAACGATCATCAGCGCTCCGGAGAGAAGGGTGGCTTGCCATGAGCGAATACCACCCAATTTTTCTTTTAATGATATCAATAGGGGAATCGAGCCAACGATATCTATTACAGCAAACAAAGTAAAAGTTATGGTCAGCAATTCATTGAAACGTATATCCATATGGAAGTTGTCATTGTAAGGACCTTACAAAGTTAATGATAACCTACTTTCTATTTGATAAATAGTATTGATCCAGGCATAAAGTTTTCATTCATTCAAATCTTACATTCCAATAACTGTGTTATATTTAGCGGAATTTAAAATCTGATTATGTCTTCCCGGCAGCAATTGAATCTCTTTAGCTTTACAATGATTGTAGTGGGTTTGGTGATAGGCATGGGAATTTTTCGTTCTGCAGCCACCAGTGCGAGCTATGCGATTTCGCCTGCCGTTTATTTTACTGCCTGGATTTTGGGAGGCTTTATAGCCTTATGTGGCGCACTTACATATGCGGAAATTGGCAGTCGATACCCAGTTACAGGCGGGTATTACAAAATCTTTTCTTATGCCTACCATCCCAGTATTGCTTTTGCGGTAAATTGTATTATTCTCATCAGCAACGCAGCCAGTTTGAGTGCAGTTGCTTTGATTGGGAGTGGGTACATAACCAGATTGATTCCCGGGGTTGTCTGGACTGATATGCACAAGGCATTGATCAGTTGTGCGGCGATTTTATTTTTTTATCTGGTGAATCTGCGTGGCCTCAATATCAGTTCCCGGGCGCAAAATATTTTGATGATCATCAAAATAGGCATGATTGCAGTTCTTATTTTGGCATTGTTCTTGCCACACCCTCCGGCCAACGAGGCCATCATCGTTGATGTAAATAAACCAGTTGAGGAGGCAGGTTGGTTGATGTGGGTAAAGAGTCTGGGGTCTAGTCTGATAGCTGTTTGCTTCACCTATGGGGGATATCAACAAACCATTAATTTTGGAAGTGAGGTAAGAGAGCCCGCGCGCAATATTCCCCGCGGAATCTTTATTGGTATCGGTATTATTATAACCTTGTATTTGCTCGCCAATTTTAGCTATTATCACATTGTAGGTTTTCAGCAAATGAAAGGTGAACGGGAGATTGCTTATGTATTGATACAAAATTTTTTCGGAAAAACAGGTGCCGATGTCTTTTCCTTCTTTCTGTTTTTTGGTGTGCTCGCTTATGTAAATGCTCTGTTGATGAGTAATCCAAGAGTTATGTATGCCATGAGTGAGGAGGGGGTCTTACCGGAAATTTTTTCAAAAAAATCTTCCAAAAACGAAGTGCTGGTGGCATCACTCACTGTTTTCGCTGCCATTTGTATCATCATTTTGTTCTTTGCTCAGACCTTCGAGAAGATCCTCAATTTTACCATGTTTCTAGATTGTTTTGGCATGGTTGCCTCTAGTGCTACCATCTTTATTTTGAGAAAGCGTACAGCAGATCTTGATGGTTCAGGCATATTTAAAATGCCATTGTTTCCTTTATTGCCCCTTTTATTCATGGCAGCATATTGTTTCTTAGGCGTTAGTATTTTCTTGCAAACGCCAAACACTGCTTTATTGGGTGTAGGGGTATTGGCAGCATTCATAGCCATCTATTTTATTTTCAAACAGCGTAGGCAAAGCCGGTAGGGAAGGGAAGAGGTGGATTGACCGTTCATCCGGGGCCTGCAACCTTTCATAACTGCTATGATACCATTGAATGAGCAAAGTTTCCGCTGGTAGATGTTTTTTTTGCCGTGGGAATCAATCGGTTACCTTTGTGCCATGAGACCAATTTTCATTTGTTGCTGCCTTCTGGCCGCCACCCTTGTCAGGGCCCAAACTTCCGAGGTTTGGGATCTCAAGCAATGCATTGATTATGCAGTAGCTCACAATATTTCTATCAAACAAGCAGATATCAATGCCCGCATAGCTCAGTTACAGGCAGATCAGGCACATTACAACCTTTTGCCCAACGTTTCTGCCAATACCGGAACCGGAATGAGGTTTGGTCGATCCATCGATCCTACCACCAACTCGTTCGCTACTACTCAGTTCCTATTCCAGAATTTTGGAGTTAATGTGGGAATGCAATTGTACAACTTCGGAAGGTTGAAAAATACCGAACAGGCAGCTGTCTTTAGTGCGAAAGCCGCTTTGCAGGATGTTGAAAGATCTGCCTATGATATCTCTTTCAACGTAGCAACCTTTTACCTTCAAATTTTAGCCGCAAGAGAACAAACCAATATTACCAAAGTACAAATAGGTCAAAGTATTGCACAGCTGGATATTACGCGGAAGCGAGTAGAGGCGGGCGTATTGCCTGAATTAAGCCTTGCTGAAATTGAAGCACAGCTTGCACTAGATAGCAGTAATTATTTTAATGCCTTGGCTACTGAACAACAGAACCTACTCAACATGAAAGGGCTGCTCAACCTTGACCCTGCAACCCCATTCAATGTCATAACGCCTCCCGTTGATAAAATTCCACTGGAATCTTTTGCTGATTTACAACCCGATCTGGTTTACCAAACCGGACTGGCGAATCAGCCTCAGCAAAAAGTAAATGCCCTGCGCATTCAAGCAGCACAAAAAAATGTACTGATTTCAAAAGCACTGGCGTATCCTACCTTAACCATTGGCGGGAACATCAACAGCAACTTTTCCAACGCAGTTAAATATGTAAGTGGTTTTAGCTTTGGAGGCTACAATCCGGTAACAGGTTTAGAACCTATAGTCAATATTGGAGCCAACAATTATTTTGTACAAAGTCCGATCTACAAACCGGTACAATCTACTCGTTCCTTTGGTCAGATGTGGAGTGATTGGGGACCTCAACTCGACCGGAACCTCGGTCAAAACCTGGTACTGAATTTAAGCATTCCTATTTTTTCCAATTACCAGGCAAAAACCTCCGTTAAGCAATCCCAACTCAATGTAAAATCGGCAGAATTGCAAAAAGATGCCGCAGATTTGAAGTTGAAGCAGGATATCTATTTGGCATACACCAATGCCATCACTTCTCTTCAGCGTTTCAATGCCAGTAAAAAAAGTGTTGAGACTGCGCAGAAAGCATATGATTATTCTTTGAAGCGGTATGAAATTGGTTTGTTGGGATCTTTAGACCTGATCACCAATCAGAATAACCTGCTTAGGTCTAAACTTCAACTTCTCTCCAATCAATTTGATTATGTATTTAGAATGAAGCTTCTAGAATTGTACAAAGGACAGGGCATCAAATTATAAAACAACTAATACTTCTTAGGAAAAAAATAAGATATGAAAAAGAAAATCATCTGGATCGTTGTTTTGTTGGTAGGGGCAATCTTGGTGCTCATTTATGCTAAGAAAAAGGGATGGGTTGGTAAAGAGGAAGGCATAAAAGTAACAGCAGAAAAAGCTGAATTACGCACCATCATCGAAACTGTCAACGCCAGTGGTAAGGTTTATCCCGAAATCGAAGTAAAAGTGAGTCCTGACGTAAGTGGAGAAATCGTTGAACTCAATGTTAATGAGGGTGACAGCGTCGTAAAAGGACAGATTCTGGCGAGAATTTATGCAGATATTTTGCTGAGTCAACGTGACCAGGTGATGGCTGGTGTGAACCAAACAAGAGCTCAATTGGCTAATTCACAGGCCAGTATTGCCGGACAAAAGGCGCAGGTAGATAACCTCAAGGTGATTTATGAGCGGCAGAAAAAATTGTTGAACGAAAAGGTAATTTCCAGGGCCGAATATGAGCAGGCTGAGCAAAATTTACTGACTGCAACTGCCAACTACAACGCAGCCCGCGAAGGCATCAAAAGCAGTGAGGCTTCAATTCAAAGCGCACTTGCACAATTGCAAAGGGCTGATAAAGATCTTTCCCGAACTGTGATAACATCTCCCATGAGTGGAATAATCAGTTTGATGAATGTAAAGAAAGGGGAGCGTGTAGCCGGAAATAGTTTCAACATCGGTACAGAAATGATGCGTGTAGCCGATATGAGAAGCATAGAAGTAAGGGTTGATGTAGGTGAAAATGACATACCTAAAGTGAAACTGGGAGATACGGCACTCATTGAGGTAGATGCTTATTCGGGAAGAAAATTCAAAGGATTGGTTTATAAAATTGCAAATCCAAGTACCACCCTCGGTGGCGCAGCTGCTAATACAGAAGTTACCAGTTACAAAGTTCATATCAGATTACTGTCCAATAGTTACAGCGATTTGATGAAATCCACAGGTGGTTTCCCCTTCCGTCCGGGTATGAATGCAAGTACCGATATCCAGACCAACAGAAGAATCAATGTGCTTTCAGTTCCATTGAATGCAGTAACTCCCAGGGATAAGAGCTACAATAAAGCCGATAAAACCAAAACAACTGAGAATGGTAGTACCGAATCCAAAAAGTCTATCGAAGATGACGATATGGATTTGGTCGTATTTGTATTGCAACCCAACCAGCGGGTGAAGCAGGTGAAGGTAAATACGGCCATTCAAGACCTTAATTTCATTGAGATATTAGGTGGAATTAAATCAGGCGATCAGGTTATAACAGGGCCCTATTCAGTGGTCAGCAAAACTTTGAAGGATAGTTCATTGGTGAAAGTAGTTGCCAAAGAGCAGCTTTTTGAAGATAAGAAAAGCCAATAAGATTCCTGATTCCGTTCGTATGTTTGTAGTTAATGGCTCACTGCATGCGAATAGGAATCATTGGAAGCGGAAGCTGGCCAACCGCTTTGGCCAAAGTACTTACCGATAATGGTCATTCGGTGAACTGGTGGATGCATGATCCCGCCATCATTCAACAGTTTCGAAAAAGGGGACATCATCCCAATTACCTCTCTGCCATTCAATTTGATTTATCGAAAATTACTTTTTTCGAAAATTTACAATTGGCAGTTGAGCAGACTGAATGTTTATTTTTAGTGGTGCCTGCTGCCTTTTTGCAAAATGTGTTATCAGGTTTGCCTATGGATGTTTTCAGGGGTAAAAAAATAGTTTCAGCAGTAAAGGGTATCTTACCTGAAACGAATGAGTTATTGAACCAATATCTTCAGCGGATATTTTCTTTGGCGCCAGAAAATTATTTTACGCTGCTGGGCCCCAGTCATGCAGAAGAAATTGCAGCAGAAAAGCTTACTTACCTTACTTTCTCCGGAATAGATATAGCTCAGGCTGGTATTATAGCAGCATTTTTTCAAAATGATTTTATCCAAACACGAACGAATGATGATATCTGGGGAGTACAATATGCTGCTGTCCTCAAGAATATATATGCACTTGGAGCAGGCATTGTACATGGATTAGAATACGGAGATAATTTTCTAAGCGTATTTATCTCCAATAGTACGAGGGAGTTGGTGAACTTTCTCCGAACTGTGTGTCAGGAAGAAAAAAACTTGGATCAGTTGCGCCGGAGTTATGCGTCCTCGGTTTACCTGGGGGATTTGCTGGTAACTTGTTACTCCTTACATAGCCGAAATAGAACCTTCGGTAATATGATTGGGAAAGGATATTCGGTTAGGGCTGCCCGTTTGGAACTGAACATGGTAGCCGAGGGGTACTATGCTGCGAAATGTATTCATGCTATTGGCAGGCAGTTGAACTGTCCGATGCCGATTGCCGATACTATCTATGAAATTCTTTTTCATCAGTTACCGGCAGCAGAGGGAATAAGAAAATTGGAAGGAACGCTCCTTTAGTATTCATCAAGGGACATCAATTAATTCAACTGTAATTTGGTCTGCTAATAATTTACCGGCTCTAGTAAGGCGAATGTGATTATACTCCTTTTTTAAAAGTTGACGTTCCAGGCCACTGGTGGCGTCCTGAATCAAACGATCGAGTCTATTCTTGCCCCACTGTTCTTCCACTTCAATCAAATCAATTCCCTCTTTAGTTCTTAGTGCAATCATGATGTACTCATTCCAATGTTCTGTAGGTGAGAGATTCTCTGCTGTAAGAGGCAGAAGACCCGTATTTATTTGTTTCAAGTAGCCGGCATTGTTTTTAATGTTCCACATGCGCTGCATTCCGTTAAAGGAATGAGCCGAGGGTCCGATACCGAGGTAGGGAATCCGTTTCCAGTAAGCACTGTTGTGTTTGCTTCTAAATCCTGGTTGAGCAAAATTCGATATTTCGTAATGTTCGTACCCCGCTTGCTCTAACTTATCCATCAAAATCAAAAACATCCCTGCTTGTTGGTCGGCATCTATTTGTAAACTTTTACCACTTTCAATCATGTGCCACAAAGCGGTTTTTGGTTCAGATGTCAGGGCATAGCAGGAAAGATGCGGGATGTCAAAATGAAGGGCAGTATCTATTTCTCCCGACCAGGCTTCAAGAGTTTGTTCAGGCATTCCAAAGATCAGATCAATACTCAAATTAGTCAATCCTGCTTCCTGTAATGAATGGATTGCCCGAGTGGACTGGTCAGCATTGTGCGCCCGATTCATCCATTCTAACCATTTGTTATGAAATGACTGGACACCCAGACTGATTCTGTTGATACCTGCCTTTTTCCATTGAAATGCCTGAGTAGCTGTTACATCATCCGGATTGGCTTCCAGGGTTATTTCAACATCATCATCCATTAAAAAATGTTGATAGATAGTATCCAGCAATTCTGAGATTTTTTCAGGAGATATTAGGGAGGGGGTTCCGCCCCCCAAATAAATGGTACTTACAGGTGATGAAAGAAAATCCTTTCGGAGATAGATTTCTCTACTCATAGCGGACATCATTTCCCCCTCATTCCCACGTGCAGTGGAAAAATGGAAATCACAATAATGACAAGCTTTTCTGCAAAAGGGTATATGAAGATAGATGCCTGACATAGAATAATATTTGTAAAATTACATGTATTCTGGCCTTACTTATTGAGTATCTGTTTCATAGTATTTGTAGTTTTGTAGCCATGAGGAAATTTTTTTTTACCTGCGCTACTTTTTTGTGGATTCTCTTGTGTGTACATCAAGCGGACGCACAAAAAGATTCCGGTAAAAACAAGACTGCACAAAAGGGAGTGCTTCTATCCGGGGCGGTGCAAAATCGCGAAGCAGGATCTACCACTAAAGTTCTGTTGGATAGTTTGGGCAAGGTAGATAGCACCAACTCCTCTTTTGATTCTACCCAAGCGCGTGATTCGGTTGTTTTCAGCAATAAAGTTCCGTATAATAAACTATTGAATAACCCCTTCTTTCCTTCAAAATCAGAACCCATCAATGCATTGATTGCATTTAGGGACCGACAAAGCAAAGATGAATTGTTTTACCTGACCATTGGCATTTTACTTTTACTCGCTCTCATTAGAGTGGGATTTCCCTCTTATTATGAACGGCTGTTTCAATATTTTTTTCAAACTTCTATTCGACAACGCCAAACGCGAGACCGATTGTTTCAAGAGCAAATTGCTGCTGTCGGGCTTAACCTTTTGTTTTTTATAGTTATGGGAACTTTGATAACATTATTGGCAATTTGGCGGGGATGGTTCATCGGCAATTTTTGGATGCTTTGGGCTGCATCCACCGGATTGCTCTGTATTATATATGCAGGTAAATATGTTTTTCTGCAATTGGTTGGTTGGGTTCTTAATAACCGGGAGGCAATGCGTTCTTATATCTTCGTGGTTTATCTGGTCAATAAAACATTGGCCATCTTGATGTTACCGTTGTTGATACTGGTGGCTTTCTCAACAGCTACTCTGGTGGAATCTTCTTTTAGGATAGCCTTTATGGTAATTATAGCAGCTTTTGTTTATCGATACGCCGTTTCCTTTACCTTAATTCGAAACAAAATGGCCTTGAACGCATTTCATTTTCTTTTATATTTTATTTCTCTGGAAGTGATTCCACTCCTTGTCATTCTTAAATTATTGTTCAGAAAATTAAATGTATTTGTTTAATTTTGCTCAACTTTAGCAAGTGTGGATATGCCAAAAAATGGGGTAAAGCAGGTATCAACTGCCAAGATTGTTAAAAATATTTTGATTTCTCAGCCTAAGCCTGAAAGCGACAAGTCTCCTTATTATGAATTGGAGAAGCAGCACCAGGTACGCCTTTTTTTCCATCCATTCATCAAGCTGGAAGGGATTAATCCAAAAGAATTTCGCAAGCAAAAAATTGACATTGCTCATTACACAGCGGTTATTTTTACCAGCAGAAACGCCATCGACCATTTTTTCAGAATGGCGGATGAGTTGAAAGTAAACATCCATCCTGATACTAAGTATTTCTGCATAACAGAGTCAGTTGCTCTCTATTTACAAAAATTTATTCTCTACCGTAAGCGAAAAGTTTTCTTTGGAGCAGATGGAACCAATAAGAGCCTGTTTGATTCCATCAATCGACACAAGGGAAATGAAAGATTCTTGTATGTCTGCAGTGAAAACCAACAGGACAATGAGATTGTTAACTGGCTAAAATCGCACCAATGCGAGTTCCAACTTGCCTTCATGTATCGGACCATCAGCAATAATATCAAAGAGGTTTTGGATTCCCATCATTTTGATGTGATTTGTTTTTTTACCCCCAGTGGTGTGAAAAGCCTTTTTGATAACATACCTGATTTTCGCCAAAATGGAACCCTTATTGGTGCTTTTGGTAGCAATACTTCCCGCGCCATTCAGGAAAAGGGGCTTGAATTGCATATCCAGGGTCCGGCTCCCCAAAAGCCCAGCATGGTAGCAGCCCTCGACGATTACCTGAAGCAGTTCTCTAACAGAAAAAAATAGCTGTTCTTTTTTTCTCCCGATAATCCCCATTGACCATGGCCAATGCCCTATTGCATGAAACCAGTCCCTATTTATTGCAACATGCACATAATCCGGTTGACTGGTACCCCTGGGGGGAAGTGGCTTTGCAAAAAGCAGTGGCAGAGGATAAACCCATTTTGCTGAGTATCGGCTATGCCGCCTGTCATTGGTGTCATGTGATGGAAAGGGAAAGTTTTGAAGATTCCGCTACAGCAGAACTGATGAACCGCTTTTTTGTCAACATCAAAATAGACCGTGAAGAGCGTCCCGACCTGGATCATATTTACATGGATGCTGTTCAGGCAATAAGTGGTAGCGGCGGTTGGCCTTTGAATGTTTTTCTAACTCCCAACCTGAAACCATTTTATGGAGGTACCTATTATCCACCCCGTCCTGCATTCAACCGACCGAGCTGGAAAGAAGTGTTGATCAACATGCACCAGGCATATCGGCAAAACAGAGAGGAGGTAATTCTGCAGTCGAACAGACTTACAGAACATTTACAAACTGCTAACTTGTTTGGAAAACAACCAGTATCTGTACAGGGACTTTTTCACCCCTCTTCTCTAGCCACCATCGCAGAGCAACTATTGAAGCAGGCAGATACGCAATGGGGAGGTTTTGGCAATGCCCCCAAATTTCCCCAGACATTCTCTTTAAGGGCTCTATTGCGCCAGTATCATTTTACTGGAGATCGGGCAGCTCTTGCTCAGGTCGAACTCAGCTTAGATAAAATGATAGCCGGGGGTATTTACGATCAGGTGGGCGGTGGCTTCTCCAGGTATAGCACTGATATCCAATGGAAAGCGCCACATTTTGAAAAAATGCTGTACGACAATGCTTTATTGGTCATCTTACTGGCTGAAACTTTTCAGGTGACAGATAATAAAAGGTACCTGAATATTTTGGAGGAAACACTGGATTTTGTAGAAAGAGAGTTAGGTGAGGGAAATGGATTGTATTATAGCGCCCTTGATGCAGATAGTGAAGGGGTTGAGGGAAAATTTTATACATGGACAATCGAAGATATCAATGAATTACTGGAGGAAAATGCTGTTTGGTTCAATGAATTTTATCAGGTAGTTCCGGAAGGAAACTGGGAAGGCGTTAACATTTTATGGGAAAAAACAGACAGAGAAACGTTGGCTCGAACCCAAAATTGGAGCAATGAGGAAGCAGACACCAAGCTGGCCGAATGCAAAAAAATTTTAATGGAACGAAGGGCAACCCGCGTCAGACCCTTGTTAGACGATAAAATTTTATTGGGGTGGAATGCCCTGATGAATCTTGCTTTCTCCGCGGCATATGCAGCTTCCGGAAAAGAAGAGTATCGGCAGAGGGCCATTCGAAACATGGAGGAATTGTTCAGGTTGTTCTCTCAACCGGATGGATCATTGCACCACACCGGAAAAAATGGTAAGAGCCGTATTCCGGCATTTCTTGACGACTATGCGCTCGTTATTCAGGCGCTGATTCGTTTGCAGGAAATAACAGGGGAAAGCCATTATTTGCTAAAAGCAAGAACATTGACCGAATGGGTTATACAATTTTTCTCTGAGGAAGAAACAGGCTTTTTCTACTATACCCCCTCCCATCAAACAGATGTGGTGGTTCGGAAAAAAGAAGTGTACGATGGCGCGGTACCTAGTGGTAATGCAATCATGACCCAAAATCTTCAATACTTATCCATTGTTTTTGACCTGCCCCGATGGAGGGAACAATCTCAAAGTCTCCTGGCATCTATAGGTTCATCTTTGATCAGGTATCCTGGCTCGTTCGGGGTATGGGTAATGGCTTTGCAGCACGAAATCATAGGATGGCAGGAATGGGTAATTACCGGTCAGAAAGCAAGTCGTTTCCTGCCGGAGCTGGCAAGAAAATTTGTTCCCAATAAGATTTGTCAGGTTATGGAAACTAATTTGTTAAAATTTCCGTTATTAACCGGGAAAAAAATACCGGATGATCCGGCTGAGGTGCTCTTTTTTCAATGTAAGGACTACCAATGCAATGAACCGGTAACTTCCTGTGAAGAGTTTTTAGCAAAAGTGTAACAAATGAATGCTGTAATTTGCCCTCATTCATTGACAGGAAACACTTTTTTTGAATTTAAAAACGATTGCGCTGATAAGAATTTTACTTGATTTAAAATAAATACGGCTGAAAATCAAACAAAAACCAATAATCCAAATTATTGGAAATAGTAATTATCAAACAATTCCTGAACAATGAAAGGATATGTAATCTCCTCGATTTTTGTGGTTGGCACGTTGACCTTGGCTTCCTGCGGTGGGGGCAGTAGAGGAGGGGGTGGTGGACTTTTCGGTAAGTCAAAAAATGCATCCCCCTATCAAACTGATGGCCAGTTGATTGGTGTTGCTCCAACTTCCCGCGCCTCTATGGCACCTCCTCTCAATATGGTGTTTATTCCACCGGGTACCTTTCATATGGGCCCCAGCGATGAAGACCTCAGTTACAATTATATCACCCGTAACAAGCAGGTTTCCATTCCTGGATTTTGGATGGATAGAACAGAAGTAAGCAACAACCAATACAGACTTTTTGTCAACTGGACAAGGGACTCCCTCATTTATAAAATACTTTATGGTCCCGGAATCAACAAGGCCAATGATACCTCTGCGGTGAACTGGACCAAAATGGCAACGGTTAAACTGGATAGAAGTACCATCGAAAAATTAAACGAACTCAATCTCGCACCGGACAATCGTCTGTACGGTCGCCCGGAGATTGATCCCAGTAAAATCATGTACAGGGTCGAATACTATGACCTTGCAACCGCAGCAAAAAGAGAAAATGCGGGCTTGTATAGGAGTAATTTCATTGTTAGAAGAGATGAAGCCATTTATCCGGACTCCCTCGTATGGATGAGAGATTTTTCCTATTCGTACAATGAACCCATGACCAAGCGGTATTTCTCCCATCCCTCATTTGGAGAATATCCTGTTGTTGGCGTCAACTGGAGACAAGCCGTTGCTTTTTGCCACTGGAGAACGCATTTCCACAACGCCAGTCTGGAAAAAAAGAAAATGCTTCAGGATGCTGATTATCGTCTCCCCAGTGAAAGTGAGTGGGAGTATGCTGCGAGGGGCGGACTCACCAATTCTATGTATCCCTGGGGAAATCCCTATATGAGAAACAAAAAAGGTTGTTTGCTTGCCAACTTCAAGCCGGGCAGAGGAAACTACATTGAAGACGGTGGTTTCTACACTGTTCCTGTAGATTCATACTGGCCCAACCAATACGGTCTGTATAACATGGCAGGTAATGTTGCAGAGTGGACAGGCTCCTATTTTTATGAAGGAGCATATAATATAATGTCAGATCTGAGTCCTGATATCCGCTATGAAGCCAAAGAAGCTGATCGCCCTCGTGAAAAACGTAAAGTAGTAAGAGGCGGAAGTTGGAAAGATATTTCCTTCTACCTGCAAGTAAGTACCCGAACCTATGAATACCAGGATACCGCCAAACCCTACATAGGATTCAGAACTGTGATAGACCTGGCCCCTCAAAAGAAAAAATAAAAAAATTCCAAAACCACCAATATCCTTTTCAAGAGGTTAACCTCATAAAAAACAAACCCAATGGCAGCTAAAATTCCACCGAAATTCAACAAATGGTTAGACGTTTTCGTCTCAATTGCAGCGGCGGTAGTAATCTATGGAGCGTTACAAAAATTACTCCATACTGCAATAGCAGATATGATGCTCAAGATTGGTCTGACTGTTGAAGCACTGATATTCCTCACTTATGGCTTATGTTATGTCATTTTCCCTTACATAGATGAACATCCTGAAGTGGAACATGCCAAGCCACAGGGAAACAAAGCATTTGCCAGCATGGAGAAAATGCTCAGTGATGCTGAAATTACTCCTGCTACACTTGGCAAACTCGGAGCCGGCTTCCAAAAATTGGAACAATCTGTTCAACAAATGACAGATATCAGCGATGTAGTAAGAAGCACGGGTGACTTTTCTAATAAAACGAAAGAGGCAACTGTTGCCATTGCATCCATCAAAGATGCTGCCAATACTGCGTCCATGTCTTTGGCAGGTTTCCATGGTGCTTCAGAAAATACCAAAGAGTTCCATGTGCAAATGCAATCCCTAACCAAAAACCTGGCTTCACTGAATACAATTTATGAGCTGGAGTTACAAGAGGGTAACAATCATTTGCGCACCATGAATGACTTCTACGGAAAGTTGGCACAAGCCTCTTCTGCTATGGCAGGAAGTGCGGAAGATGCCATCCGCGCCAAGGAACAGATCAATGCGCTTTCCACCAACCTGAGCAAACTGAATCAGCTATACGGTAACATGCTTTCTGCCATGCAGGGCAGGTAATTGACAATTATCCAACAACCAATTATCCTGACTACTTAAACTATCCACTCACATGTCATTACCTAAAGAGCCGCGGCAGAAAATGATCAACATCATGTACCTGGTGCTCACTGCGCTCCTGGCACTAAATGTATCTGCTGAGATTTTGAACGCTTTTAAAACAGTTGATCACAGCCTTGCTTCTGCAACAGGTATTATTGATAAAAAAAATGCCGATATTTTTAAGTCTTTCGATCGCAAATTAGTCGATCCGGTAACCCGCGATAAGGCTTCTTTCTGGCATCCCAGGGCGGTCATAGCTAAAAAAAGTGCAGACTCATTGTATGATTACATTGAAGCACTGAAAAAAGAGCTCAAACTGGAGGCCGGACTTAAAAAGAACGATGAAGGAGAGGAAGTTTATAAAGAAGACGATCTCGATGCCGCTACCCGGTTATTTATTTCCAGTCCGCCCGAAGGCAAAGGCAAGGGGAAAGAACTGTATCAAAAGTTGGCTGATTTTAAAAACAGGTTGCTTACAATCAATGATACACTTGCCAGAGAGATAGGTCAAAATTTTCCATTGGATCTGACAGTACCCAAGACGAACAACAAAGCCGGGCAAGAGGATTGGGCTTATCATTATTTTCATATGACACCTACCATCGCTGCCATTACTATCTTGAGTAAGTTGCAAAATGATGTTAGAAATTCCGAGTCACAGGTGGTTGAATATTGTCACAAAGAAATTGGAGAAGTAGAACTTGTTTACGATGCCTATGAAGCGTTTGCTCAGGCAGATACCAGATACATCATGCAGGGTGAAGAGATTACGATTACTGCTGGAATCGGAGCATTTAGTAAAAATGCCCAACCCACCATAACTGTCGATGGACGTTCCGTTCCGGTAAAGAATGGAGCTGGTGAATATAAATTTATTGCATCCCAAGCAGGTACTTTCTCCTCAAAAGTCCGCATCAATTTCAAAACGCAGGATGGAAAAAATGAAATTGCTGAAAAAGAAGTGAAATATACCGTTGGTACACCCAGCGGATTGGTTGTATCTACTGATAAGACCCGAGTATTTTATGTAGGATTGGAAAATCCACTCAGTGTTACAGGTGGAGGAAGTGGTGATGAAAAAGTAAACGTTTCCTTTTCCGGCCCCGGTGTGAATGGAACAAAAGCAGCTCCGGGTCAGTATTTGGTTACATGTTCAACTACCGGTTTGGCTTCAGTAGTTGCCAGTGATGGGAAGACTACACAGCGACTTACCATACCCATCAAGAAAACTCCCGACCCCCTTGCAACAGTAGGTGGTAAAGCCGGAGGACCAATCGGAGCAAATGAATTCCGCGCTCAGTTGGGTGTTGCTGCTGAATTGAAGGACTTCGTCTTTGAGGGAGTAAAGTTTAATGTAATTGAGTTCAATATGATTTTTACGGGTAAGGGTTTCCCGGAACTAGAGGTAGCTGAACACAAAGGTGGGCCCTATTTTAGTGATGAGGCAAAGCAGTACCTGAAAAGAAGCCGGGAAGGAACAACCATTATCATTGATGAAATAAAGGTAAATGGTCCGGGAGGTTCCAGACCACTCAAACAAAATTTATCGTTTACGCTACAATAATAAAAGGGTATGAAGAAGTTATTGTTTTTTGTATGTATTTGGGGGGCATTTGTAACAGGTGTGCAGGCACAATCTGCCTACAAGAAAAAGCCAGGCACAACACCGGCAAACACCACCCAGCCTGCCCAGGCAACCGGAACGCAGAATCCACCTGCTCCAAAGCCCAACCGCGGTACAACCCTGGTTGGTAACCAGGGAACCACACCCCCAGCCAATACTCTTCCCGCTACCTCAGCTGCTGCTAACGCAGCTGCTGCCAATACACAGGTAGATACCATACCGCTTGTATATGATACAGCCAGTCGAATATTGAAGCCTGAAATTTCTCTCAGAAACCCATTTGCTACCGATCGTTCACAAAACCGTGACAGAAAGCCTTTGGAATACGAACATCTGAGGGAAGATGACAATATGTGGAGTGAATTCATTTGGAGAGAAATCGATTCCAGAGAGAAACTTAATCAAAGCTTCAACTACCCCGGTATAGATGAAAATGGCGATCGTCGGTTTTTTTCCATATTGGTTAATTCTATTGAAAATGACTCGATGGTTGCATTTCAGGACGACATGTTTACCAGGCCTTTTGAAAGTGATAAAATCAGACAGCAAATCAATGGCAGATTAGATACTTCCGAGGTAACAGACCCTATTACAGGAGCAGTTACCAAAAAGTCAATCACCTTTCAACCATTGTTTGCTTTCGATTCAGTATATACTTTCAGAATAAAAGAGCAGGTTCTGTTTGATAAAGAAGCAAGTCGGTTATTTACAAGAATCATTGGTATTGCCCCAATTGCCAAATTTGTTGTAGGTGGAAAGTCAGAGCCGAAGGCATTGTTCTGGCTATATTATCCTGATCTGAGAAGGGTATTTGCTAAACTTGATGTGTACAATCCCCGAAATTATGCCAGTCGCATGACCTGGGAAGAATTATTCGAAAGCCGATATTTTAGCAGCTACATTGTCAAATCAAGTGCCAATAATCCACTGGATAGAGATCTGTTGCAAATTGCAAATGGAAACAGATTACTGAGATTGTACGAAGGAGAGGGAATCAAAAACAAGATTTTCGATTTCGAACAAAACCTTTGGCAATACTAATCGGATAGGTAAAAAAAGCTAAAAAGGGGCGAAAAGCCCCTTTTTTTATAATGATAACCAAATGATTAGCAAATATTTACTGATTTGTTGCTGGTATGTAAATTAATCGTTACTTTCGTTTCGGTTTTTCATAGGATATTGGATTTTAATCGGGACTGGATTTTTATCCTGGTCCCTTTTTTTTATCCATTACTGAAATATCCCTTTACCAAGGAAGCTTTGGAGCGACCAATCAGGTTTTCCAATGATTCCAGGGGCACTTCCTTCACTTTCTTTACAGAGGAAAAAGTAGCTAACAACAGTTCTGCAGTTTTCTTTCCAATACCAGGAATTCCTTCCAGTTCATTTTTAAAAGTTCCCTTCGACCTTTGCTGTCTGTGAAATTGGATTCCAAAACGGTGAACTTCATCTCTGATTTGACGGATCAGTTTTAGTGCCTCACTATTCCATGGAAGTTGAATGGAATTACGGTCGCCGGGAAAGAAAATCTCTTCTTTGTTTTTTGCCAAACCAATCACGGTCATTTTTCCCGATAGTCCCAACGAGTGCAAACTTTCCAAAGCAGCATTCAATTGACCCTTTCCTCCATCAATTATGATAAGGTCGGGAAGGTCTGCTGAAGAGTCTAACTGTCGCTTGTATCTCCTGTACACTACTTCTTTCATCGTTGCGAAATCATCTATGCCGGTTACTGTTTTCACATTGAAACGGCGATAATGTTCCTTAGCAGGCCAACCGTTTATAAAACAAACCATGGCAGATACCGGATATCCTCCCTGAAAATGACTGTTATCAAAGCACTCAATGTTATTTGGTAAAGCAGGAAGCTGTAATAGACTCTGTAGTGAAATCAACGTCTTTTCCCTACCCTCAATTGAAACATCTTTTGTATGCAGTGATTTCTTTTGTTGCAAATCTTTTTGGAAATAGAGAACGTTCTTTTGCGATAACTCCAATAATTTTTTCTTATCACCACCTTTGGGAATAATAAGGGTTGTTCCTTCTTCCGGGTAGTCAATATGAAATGGGACGATGATTTCTGAAGCCATGCTATTAAACTGGCTTCTAATATTGGCAATGGCGAAAGCCAACACTTCCCCATCCGTTTCACCCAAAGAGGTTTCTAACTGAACATGGTGTGTTTGAATGATGGTGCCATTTTGTACCATGAGGTAATTGACGAAAGCGGTGGCACCTTCTCTGGAAAGGGAAAAAACATCCATGTTTCCCTGAAGTGAACCGGCAACAACTGAACGAGCCTGAAATGCTTCCAGGTACAATAGTTTCTTTCGTAAGATAGCGGCGGCTTCAAACTGAAGATTTTCAACAGCAACTTTTAAGTCCTTTTTTAGGATCATGGTTACCGGTTGAAGATTTCCTTTTAAGATATTTCTCACCTGCTGTAAAGAATCATGGTAATCTGCCGCTGACTGTTTGTTTTCACAGGGACCCTTACAGTTACCCAAATGGTATTCTAAGCATACTTTGAATGTTCCTTTGGCAATGTTTTTCTCTGTGAGAGCTAGTTTGCAGGTTCGCAGGGGAATCATTTGTTTTACCAATTCCATCAACTCCCTTACTTTACCAACCGATGTAAAGGGTCCTAAGTACTCTGAACCATCGGCATATTTTCTACGGGTTAGAAATACCCTGGGAAAGGGTTCTTTTTTTATAACGATATAGGGATAGGTCTTATCATCCTTCAACATTATGTTGTACCTGGGATGATATTCTTTTATCAGGGAATTTTCCAGTAAAAAAGCATCTTGCTCCGTGTTAACAACAGTACATTCTATTTTCTGAATGCGCTTGACCAACTCATGGGTTTTATAGGACGTTCTGTCATTCGTAAAATAAGAAGCAATTCTTTTGCGCAGATTCTTGGCTTTTCCCACATAAAGCAGGCGATTTTGTTCACCATAATATTGGTAGATGCCGGGTAAAGCGGGAAGACCTGATGCGATGGCGGAAAATTCTTCTTTTGTCATAGCAGCTGCTAATTTTCAGGCTCCCAACTTACATTGATTATTTCCATGAAATGAGAGTTGCTCTCCAGATAACCCGTTTCACGAGTTATCAAAAATCCTTTGTCTGTTCTCCAACTAAAGTGTTCATTGATTGGAAGATTCATTTTGATTCCTGATCTGCGGAGGTCAATTCGCTTTACCATTTTTGAATTTTCATGCAGAAGGACATCCAAATAATCCAAATCTCCCTTTCCGGGATTAACGGGCCGATAGCTAAGCGTGTAACTTTGGGTACTGAGGTCATGCATGACAGTCTCCTGGTAATGGTGTTTGGTATCTGAAAACTGTTTTGATACTTCAACAAATTGTTGGGCAAAGTATAGAAATGAATCACGGACAAGTGAATGAACCAGCTTATTGTTGTTGATAGTATGTTGTATGGTTCTGGGTAAATTCCTCAAATCATTTTCGCTGATTTGGTCTGAAAGGAAAGCCGCTACCGGATAATAATGAGCCGTATCACCCACCGGGATGGCAGGTGGTTTATTGGTTGACTGGCACCCGGAAAATGCTGATGCCAAGGCCATCAAAAGACATTGCCATTTAAACATGGGGTAAAATTATTCAAAATTAACGAGGAGAAAAGATCCTTTCCTGCGCTGCTATTTGCGCTGAGGACGAGTAATGCTCATTCGAATACCGTAGTCAATCAAATTTTCTTTTATGGGGTAAAGATTAGAATAGGTTGGCAAATGCTGATAGCGGATTTGTGGTCCGATTCCCAAAACTGCATTCTTGCCGGCGTAGGTAATCTGAAACCCGGCAGCAGAATTGATGTTCCATTTGCGCAATAAATCATTCCCCTCGGTATAGTGCTTATAATCTGCGGAAACCAACCATGTATTGGTTTTAATTGAAAGGGTAGGCTGAACCGAAGCTTCAGCACTTATTCCCCATTTTTTTCCCTCAAACACTTTCCAATTAATGCCCACAGGTAAAGAAATCTGGTAGAGGTCATTGTGAAGTATGGTTGCTCTGTAACCGTTGTTGTTGTTATAAGGTGAATAGAAGCTTATGGTTTCTATGCCTCTGTTATTGACCAAAGATAGCGAAGAGAGATCACGGGTTCGGGAAATAAATGTTTCTATATCGTAGCGACGTAAATTCAACTGCACTCCAGTAGTCAATTGAAAGTTTCTATTAATTGAGTACAAAATATTGAAACCAAGTTCCAGTCCAACAGCCGGGCGATGTCTTACAATATCATTCACTCCTGCAGGTACACTGCTACTGATAGGTAAACTGGTGCCGGAGACATTTGTAGCATTATTGGCCGAATTGATTTCTTTTAATTTAGCATCTTTAAGAATTCGGAAGCTTATGGATGGAGTAACATAGAATTGAAATCCTATTCTCGAACTTTTATATTTTACCGGACCATTAGCTGTGAATGGAAAGGAACGAAAAAACTCATCAGCAGACTGTTGTTGGTTCCCCTTTGCCATAGCCAGCATCTTTAATGCCTCACTGCTTTTAAGTTCATCACCACTTTCTTTTTGTTCAGTGGTACCGTCGAGCAAAATTGATTCTCCGGGTGTTGTATTGATTTCATTAATTGTAAGCAGTGATGTAGTTGCCGCAGGAAGTGAATTAACTACGTCATTTAAGGGTTGAATACCCTGGCGCTCTTGAGTTATCACGTGTACCGGTTCGAATTTATTGATGTTTGAGGGGAATAAGTCATCACTGATTTGCGTATTCAACGATGCAATGGTGGTCAATGTGATGTTATCAGGGGCAATGCTACTAAAGTAAGCAGTCACTTTTTCGTCGGCCGACATTTCCTTTTTAGGAATTGAAGAACCAGTGTTTGAAACGACTTGATCAGGAAGCAAGGGTAACTGGTGTTGATTGGGGTGGTTGTTAATTAAAGTAAAGACTGTCAAGGAAGAAATGATCAACAACGAAATGAAGGTAAGAGCAGGCCAGGAGCGATTGCCATGCATATCCGTTCTGATCCGGCTCCATAGCTGATCGGACGGGTACATACGATGGCCTTTTACAGATTCCTGTAAAAATTCCTCAAAGGTTTCTTCCTGTAATTGTCTTTTCTTCATTCCAGCTTCTATTCCAATTATTGAGCTGATGCCAGCCAGGGTAATTCCTCTCCTGTATTGGGCTGCTCTATGATTTTCTTTTTAATCAATATGTTTTCCAACATTGCTTTCGACCTTGTGTACTGGCTCCGGCTTGTGCTTTCCCCAATCTCCAGCATTTCTCCAATCTCACGATGGCTGTATCCCTCTATTGCATACAAAATCAAAACTGTTCTGTAACCAACCGGCAGCAAACGAATACATTCCACCACTTGCTTTGCCTGCATGAGAGAAGGTAGGGTCTCCTCCCTTACTTGCATCATGTCTGCTTCAGTTAGTTCAATGTGATCATTGAATTTCCTGTTTCTTTTCAGGAAGTTGATGCAGGTATGAACAATGATTCTCCTGATCCAGCCCTCGAAAGAGCCCTTGTTCTGAAAAGTATGTATGTGGGTAAAAACTTTGATGAACGCCTCCTGGAGCATGTCCTCGGCATCCTCGCGGTTAGGAGAAAACCGATAGCAGATACTAAGCATTTTGGGACTGAACTGGTTGTACAGTTCCCTTTGTGCAGCAGCATCATTTTCAAGACAACCGGCAATGAGGGCCTGCTCCGTCATGAGGGTTTATTAATACCCTAAATATAGACAAAATTTTGAGCCCAACGCTGCATCTGAAAATGTTAAGTATATAAATACTAAATTAAATTTATATAAGGAAATGATTTAGCCAGGCAACATTAATCATAATCTCCGTATCTTAACAGCCAGAAGACTTTACATGCTGCGTCGAAAATTTTTATCGGGTATTCTTCCGGCCTCACCACCAAAAGATTGCCGGGATGAAGAAGCTTCCTTTTTACCCCCGGGTGGAGGGATAACCCCCTATACGGGAAATTGGTCTAGAACAGAGGTCATTCACTTATTGAAACGAACCACTTTTGGTGCCCGACCGGAGGACATCGCTTACTTTTCTACTATTCCCTTCAACACTGCCATTAATGAGTTGCTGAACCCCACGGCCCCGTTGCCAACACCTCCCCTCAAAGAATACACACCCTCAGCCAATGTAACTAGGCCCGATACCAACATTGCCGCCGGCACAACTTGGGTAAACGATTGGGGGGCAGATGGCGCATTAAATGGCAACCGAATCAGCTCATTCCGAAAATGGTGGATGGGTAATTTAATCAATCAAGACAGGAGCATCCGTGAAAAAATGATCTTGTTTTGGCACAATCATTTTGCTACGGAGACAGATACGATTGGCAATCCCATCCTGATTTACAGACACCATCAGCTATTGAGAGCCCAGGCATTAGGAAATTTCAAGTCATTGACCAGAGCAGTTACGCTTGATCCGGGTATGTTGGTGTATTTAAATGGTCAGTTTAATACATTCACGGCCCCTGACGAAAATTATGCCCGTGAATTACAGGAACTTTTTTGCTGTGGAAAGGGTCCCAATTCAAAATTCACTGAAGACGATGTAAAAGCTGCGGCGCGGGTGCTTACCGGTTGGCGCATCAATACCACCAATGGAAATGCTTTTTTCGATGTTGCAAGGCATGATAAAAATGCTAAGAGTTTTTCCTCGTTTTATAATAATACTGTAATTCAAGGTAGATCAACAACTGCTGCCGGTGAACAGGAACTGGATGATCTGCTCAATATGATTTTTGCTTCTCAAGAAGTGAGCAAATTCATTTGTCGTCGGCTGTATCGCTGGTTCATTTATTATGACATTGATGCAACCATAGAGGCAACCATCATTACCCCATTAGCCAATTTATTTGTACAAAACAATTACGAGGTAAAGCCGATACTGGAAGCCCTACTAAAAAGTGAACACTTCTTCCATTCCCTTACCATTGGCTGTCAGATTAAAAGTCCGGTAGATCTGGTAGTTGGATTGTGTAGGGAGTTTGGCGTTGCATTTCCGTCGGCTTCTGATTATGTAACGAGTTATGGGCATTTCAATTACTTGTTCAATTGGGCTTCCAATATGCAGCAAATGATAGGAGACCCTCCGGATGTAAGTGGCTGGAAAGCTTATTACCAAGAGCCGATGTTTTATGAGGTTTGGATCAATAGTGATACCCTTCCCAAGCGGAATCAGTTCACAGATGTTATGGTTGTCAACGGTTATACATTCAATGGATTTAAAATATCAATTGATGCTGCCGAATGGGCCAAAAAACTATCGGCGCCGGCTGACCCCAACCAACTGATCAACGACATTACTGCATTGATCTTCCGGATTGATTTGTCGACAGCTTCAAAAAATCAGCTCAAGCGCGACATCTTATTGGCAGGGCAAGCGCTCGATCATTATTGGACAGATGCCTGGAATTTATTCATTACTCAACCCGGTAATACAACCAATACGAATTTCGTACGTACCAGATTGCGTGATTTATTGAAATACCTGATGAGTTTATCAGAATACCAGTTGTCTTAAATCACATATCAGCCAACCACCTATGAAAAGAAGAGACTTCCTTCAGAAAACTTTACCGGCAGGTATTCTTCTGCCCTCCTTCATGAATGGATTTTCTTTTCGTGCCTTTGGCAATGTGTCACCCGAATTGTCTGCCCTCTTGGAACCTGTAACGGAAACCGATCATGTACTGGTTATTGTTCAATTGAATGGTGGAAATGACGGACTGAATACTGTTATACCTATCGAATATTTCAATAATTATGTGAATGCCCGCAGCAACCTATACATACCCCAGGAAAAGCTTTTACCGTTGAATGGTAAGGTAGGATTACATCCCGCAATGACTGGTTTTGGTGAAATGTACAAAGAAGGTCAGTTGAAAGTGGTTCATTCTGTTGGATATCCCCAGCCCAATTTTTCGCATTTCCGTGCCACTGATATTTGGATGAGTGCCAGTGATAGTGCTACCATTGTAAATACAGGCTGGACCGGCAGATACCTCAACTATGAATATCCCAACTTTCCTATAGGGTATCCCAATTCCAGTATGACCGATCCACTTGCCATTCAGATCGGATCGGTGACCTCACTTACCTTTCAGGGACCGGCGGTAAGCATGGGGATGAGCATCAGCAGCGCTACTAATTTTTATAACCTCATTAATGGGGTAGCAGATCCGGTGCCCAATACTCCGGCAGGAAAGGAACTGGCGTATGTTCGCTCTGTTTCACGGCAGACACAACAATATGCCACCGTAATAAAAGATGCAGCAGCAAAAGTTACCAAACAGGTTACATATCCTACTCCTAATCCCCTTGCCGATCAGTTAAAAATTGTTGCCAGATTAATTGCTGGCGGCCTTAAGACTAGAGTGTACATGGTAAATTATGGTGGATTTGATACACATTCTATCCAGGTGAATTCTACAGATACTACCACCGGTGCCCATGCGAATTTGTTAGGAAATGTCAGCAAGGCCATTAAAGCATTCCAGGATGATCTGCGCATGCTGGGGGCGGATGAACGGGTGGTTGGAATGACATTTTCTGAATTTGGTCGGAGAGTAAAGAGCAATGCTAGCACAGGAACAGACCATGGTGCTGCTGCCCCGCTGTTTGTCTTTGGAAAAAATGTAATGGGGGGAGTTCTTGGCGATACTCCCATTGTGCCTGCTACAGCAACAGTCGGTGATAATGTGCCCTTTCAATACGATTTCCGCAGTGTATATGCCACTCTGCTCTCTAAATGGCTTTGTGTTGACGATAAAGACTTACAACAAATTATGTTGAAAAACTTTCAGCAATTACCCCTGGTACAGTCCATAGGTTGTAAAAAACCTGTTGATCTTTCCGGTGAACAACTCATCAGCAATTACCCCAATCCTTTTACTTCTTCGACAGTAATTACATTTAAGACCGCCGGTGGGCACACCCTGATTCAGGTGCTGGATGCTTCTGGACGAGTAGTAGCCAATCTTACCGACAAGGATTATCCTGCAGGCACTTATACCATTGTATTCAACAGTGGTTCTTTACCGAGCGGTATGTTTTATGCCCGTCTCCAAAATATGACTATCCAGCAAGTTCGTCCGATGATGAAAGCAAGGCCTTAAAACAGGCTGAAGTAATTACTTTTGTATTTTGCATCATGGAACTATCAATCAATACCCCTGCACTTTTGTTTCCTGCGATCAGTCTCGTTATGCTGGCATATACCAATCGCTTTTTAGCCTTGTCCAGCCGCGTCAGAAACCTGCATGAAAAGTACATCGCACAAGACCAGAAACAAGTAATTTGGGGACAAATCAAAAATCTTCGCTACCGGTTGAAACTGGTCAAACACATGCAAACATTGGGAGTGATGAGTTTTATCCTTTGTATTTTTTGCATGTTTCTTGTTTACCGCAACCATGATACACTGGCACAGGTAGTATTTGGGGTAAGTCTATTGTTGTTTGCAGGATCACTGTTTTTGTCATTGTTGGAAATAAGACTGAGTACCCGTGCGATAGAATTGGAATTGAGTGATATGGAGGGACTGGAAGATCCATCGGTTCTAGACTACCTGAAAAACAAACTAGAGCCGAAAGAATAAAATCATTCTGTTAATGATTGAATGCCGGCTGCTCTCGAAGTGGAATCAGTTTTCTTTCACCAATTTGTTGCCGCCACATAGCATAGTATAGTCCTTTATCTTCCAGCAATTCAGCATGGGTTCCTGTTTCAATGATCTGACCTTTCTCCAGCACATAGATCCTGTCGGCATGCATAATGGTACTTAACCGATGCGCAATCATAACTGTTATTTGTCGTTTCTCAGCAGAAATAGATCGAATTGTATTGGTGATTTCATCCTCAGTAATGCTGTCCAAAGCAGAAGTAGCTTCATCAAAAATGAGCAAATTGGGTTGTCTGATGAGGGCGCGGGCAATGGACAATCTTTGTTTCTCTCCTCCACTTAATTTTAACCCCCCTTCACCAATTACCGTATCTATCCCTTTTTCAGCACGTGCCAATAATTTTTCACAACTTGACTTCCGCAGGGCTTCAAGTAATTGTTCCTCACTAGCGTTGGGACATACAAAAAGCAGGTTTTCACGAATGGTACCTGCAAAGAGCTGTGTGTCTTGGGTAACAAAACCAATCTGACCTCTCAATTCATCGAACAAAATATCTTCACTGTTGATGTGGTTGAATTGTATGGTTCCTTGTTGTGTATGATAAAGACCCACTAGTAATTTCATTAGCGTACTTTTTCCAGCACCGCTCGGCCCAACGAAGGCAATGGTTTCTCCCCTTGCAACAGAAAAGCTAACATTTTCCAGGGCAGGATAAAGAGCTGTTTGGTGTTTGAAAGAAATATGGCTGAAGCTAAGATGTTCTATGTGCCCAACTTTACTGGGGCTACTGGGTTTGGGCTCAGCGGGCTTTTGCATCAGCTGATGAAAATTATTAAGTGATGCTTCCGCTTCCCGGTAGGCTAAAATAATGTTACCAATTTCTTGTAAGGGGCCGAAAATGAAGAAAGAGTAAAATGTTAGGGTCATTACTTCTCCGGCAGTGAGTTTCCCATTGAATACGAGCCAAAGCAACGTGAACATAATAATTTGACGTAAGAAATTCACAAATGTTCCCTGAATAAAACTGAGTGATCGGATGCCCTTTACTTTTCTCAGTTCCAGTCCTAAAATTTTATAAGTGTTTTTATTGAGGCGGGTGATTTCCTGATCAGTCAGTCCCAAACTTTTTACCAGTTCTATGTTCCGAAGACTTTCAGTGGTACTTCCTGCCAGCATCGTGGTTTCTTTTACGATGTTTTTCTGGATGAGCTTTATCTTTTTACTCAACAAACTGGTGAGTAAGGAAAGACAGATAATTCCTAATGTATAAATAGGCATTATTGACCAATGCAAGCGAAATGAATAAACTGAAATGAAAACAATTCCTACCAATATGCCGAATAAAACATTGATGAATGCAATAATAAATTTTTCTGTATCCGCCCTCACTTTGGTCAGTATCGACAATGTTTCACCGCTGCGTTGGTCCTCGAACTCCTGATAAGGTAATTCCATCGAATGTTTTAGTCCGTCAGTAAAGATTTTAGCACCGAATTTTTGAACTATCACATTGCTGAAATAGTCCTGAAATGCTTTGGCAATTCTGGAAACCATGGCTACCGAAATCAAAATTCCCAGAATACCCAGCACTCCCCGGATGAATTCTGCTTCAGTTCTGGCACCTGTTGAAATAAACTTTTTATTGGCATCAAAATATCCCTTCTCCAGTGGATGAAAAGCATACAGGTCGATCAATTTTCCGAAAAAATATGGATCCAGCATGGAGAATGACTGGTTGATTGCAGCCAGCAATAGTGCCAGTAAGACTAGCCAGCGATAGGGTTTCAGGTATTGTAATAATAATTTCATAATATCCAGATTGCCGAAAAAGTAAATTTCTACGTTGCAAAGGTGATGCAAAGGGAGGAAACCAATCGATTTTTTATTGGAAAGGTTGTATGGCCGGGTTTTTCCCCTGAATGTGAACAACTATCAGCGGGTAGGATGTTCGGCATGCCTTGGCATTTCATTAAATTACAAAAAAACAAACTATGCGCTGGAGAAAATTCAATGGAGAGTCTATTGCTCAACCCATTCAGGATGCTGTGAGAGAGACGATTCAACAGGAAGTAGAGCGGGGTATAAAATTGAAAGTGTGTATTGGTACTGATAGCCAGGTAAAAGGGGATATTACAGAGTTTGCAACTGTTATTGTTTTTTTAAGGGAACATGCCGGAGGTTTTATGTACATACACAACGAAAAAGTTCGGCAACACTTTCATATCAAGGAGCGGATGTTGATGGAAGTTGCAAAAAGTATTGAAGTTGCTTATGCCTTATGTGATACATTCATCGAATTCGGAGTTGACCTGGAAGTGCATGCCGACATCAATACCAATCCTCAATTCAAAAGCAATGATGCATTGCGGGAAGCCATGGGATATATTTTGGGGATGGGTTTTGCATTTAAGGCAAAGCCGGAAGCTTTTGCCAGC
This sequence comes from Sediminibacterium sp., assembly GCA_046079965.1. GTDB lineage: Bacteria > Bacteroidota > Bacteroidia > Chitinophagales > Chitinophagaceae > Sediminibacterium. Next base: position 29,460 of record JBJTTC010000087.1, read on the forward strand.
AGTTGCTGTGCTGATAAAATGGTCAATTAGAGAAAGTTGACATTATTCTTTTTTCCAAGCCAGGTTCTTTTCCTCCAGGTAGTTGAGTAACTCCTCTTTTCCGGATTTTTTTATGGCACTGGTAACAAAAAATCTGGGCAAAAACTGCCAATCTTTTTTCAGTTCATCTTCCCATTCTTTGATGTGTCTGCTTACCGCACCCGGTTTCGATTTATCAGTTTTAGTGAACACCATAGAAAAAGGGATTCTCCAACGATCTAGCTGATTGATGAACTCGCGGTCTATCTTTTGTGGGGAATGGCGACTATCGATTAATACCAGGACTTCAGATAAATTCTTTCTTTTTTTCAGATAACCCGCAATCATTTTCTCCCACTTTTCTCTCTCCGTTTTTGCAGTCTGCGCATAACCATAACCGGGTAAGTCAACGAGGTACCAATATGACTTTTTCCTTTTGTCATCAGGCCTTGAGCCAATGATTTCAAAATGATTGATGAGCTGGGTTTTTCCGGGAGTGGCAGATGTTTTTGCCAAATTTTTTTGTCCTGTTAACAAATTGATCAAAGATGATTTTCCGACATTGCTGCGTCCGATAAAGGCATATTCTGGTCTATCGGGTTGGGGACATTGATCAACCTGAGCAGAGGAAATGAGGTACCTGGATTGAACAATGGACATATGTAGGAAACATTACAAATGGATTACTTTTTTTTCTTCATGATAAGACTATCAGCGGGATATTGTCTTTTCATGCTATCGAGCACAGATTCACTCCATTTTACCAGCAATTGTCTTTCTGTATCGGTCAGTCTTGCCTCTTTGTGAACATAAGTGTAAGATTCAAGAGGCATTTCTCCGGACTTCACTTGTTCCATACATTCCTCCATCTTATGGTATTGTTTGGCAACACGGTAACCACCAAATTCATTTCTGTTAAAATGTTTTTTTCCATCTTTAATATGGTCATTCAACCACCATGCTACCGGTTGTATTTCTGCATAAAGGGGATAGCGGGTATTATTCGAGTGGCAGTCATTACATGCCTTATCCAGAATAGCTGCAACACTGTCGGGAACCGGATAGCTCAAAGAAATGTCTTTGCTTTTATCTCCCGAATTATTTTTTGCAGGTCTGAAAGCCTGAATTACCAGGAATACCACCAGAAACAACAGTAAAATTTTTTTTGTCATAGCGTTATTTTTTCTTCAGATTCAACTGTAAAATAAGAATAAATTACCCTTTCTATTGGCTTATCAGACATTTTCCCGACATCTCTGAGGGCACGGGCAACTGCATCCACCGTAAAATGGTAGGTGCCAGGTCACCCAGTTTGCCTGTCTGCAGCTTTCCCCGGTAGTTTTTATCTACAAAAATCAGGGGTACCGGGTTAAGGGTATGTGCTGTATTGGGGGAACCATCTTCATTGATCATATAGTCTGCATTTCCATGGTCAGCGGTTACGAGTATGGTGTAATCTTGATCAAGCGCAGCTGTTACGACTCTCTTTACACAGGCATCTACTGTTTCAACAGCGCGAATGGCTGCAGAAAACACGCCTGTATGTCCTACCATATCAGCATTCGCATAATTCAGGCAAATAAAATCAGCCGATCTGTTTTCTATTTCGGGTATCAATTGATCTGTAATTTCTAAGGCACTCATTTCGGGTTGAAGGTCATAAGTGGCAACCTTTGGAGATGCTACCATGATTCGACTTTCTCCGAGAAAGGGATCTTCCCTTCCGCCATTAAAGAAAAAAGTTACATGAGGATATTTCTCCGTCTCTGCAATTCTGATTTGTCTTTTTCCATTGACTGAAAGGACTTCGCCCAAGGTATTGTTCAGGTTATCGTTTTCAAAAATGACATTCACCTGTTGAAAGGTTTGATCATATTGGGTCATTGTGGTGTAAGTGAGGGCAAGTTTTTTCATTCCGAATTCAGGAAAATCTTTTTGTGTGAGAACGCTGGTAATTTCCCTGCATCGGTCTGTTCGGAAATTGAAGCAGATCACAGCATCACCTTCCTGAATAGTTGCCTTTGGTTCTCCTGAATTGCTTACAATAATAGTTGGCAAAATAAATTCGTCAGTCGTACCTGAATGATAGGCATTCTCAATGGCTGTTAAAGCGTCTGTGGCTATTTGTCCTTCCCCTTTAACAAGACAGTTATATGCCAATTGAATTCTTTCCCATCTCTTGTCTCTGTCCATTGCGTAATAACGCCCACTGATAGAAGCAATTTCTCCGGTGGAATGCTTCAGGTACGCTTCTAAATCTGTTATGAATGCCTTGCCACTCTTTGGGTCGGTATCGCGCCCATCGGTAAAAAGGTGCAGATATACCCGATTCAACTCCTGTTTCTTACAGAGGTCACAAATTGCTTTGAGGTGATCAGTGTGTGCATGTACACCTCCATCTCCCAAAAGTCCAATCAGGTGAAGTGATTTGTTGTTGGATTTTGCTGTGTTTAAAGTATCCAAAAGAACCGGGTTAGAAAAAAAACTTCCATCCCGTATGGCCACATGAATGCGCTGCAATTCCTGATAGACTACCCTGCCGGCTCCAATGTTGAGGTGACCAACTTCGCTGTTCCCCATCTGTCCCTCAGGCAAGCCTACAGCTTCACCACAAGTAAGAAGCGTAGTGTTAGGATATTGATTGTACAAAGAGCTTACAAAGGGAACATTTGCCTGCTGGATAGCATCTGATGTAGGAACTTTCCCCAATCCCCATCCATCCATGATGATCAAAACAACCTTTTTATTCATAAGCAAATTTACAATTTTAGCAAGGAAGCCATTTGTATATCTTTTGTGAAATACCGCCAGAATGTTACTTTTGGCATGTTATTGGTGGAGTTTTGTAAAAAAATTGATATGAAGTGGACTTTATTTTTCCTGTTACTGGCCGTTACCGGTTCATTACCGGCTCAGCAGCAGGGCGTGGATGAATTAATGGCTGCGTTGAAATCCGGAAATGCCCAACAGGTTGTCACACATCTTGATACCTATGTTGATCTGAAACTCCCGGAAAATCCTGAAATAAAAAATGCCAGCAGAAATCAGGCGGAAGTAATTCTAAGAAACTTTTTTTCCGAAAACAACATACGCGGGTTTGAAAAAGTTTCCGAAAGGGAAATGAGTAATATCAGGTACATCACCGGGCGGTTATTGAATGAAGGAAAGGGATATGGGGCAACAGTTATGTTGCGGCTTATAGAAGGAAAATATTACATCATTACCTTCAGGATTAGCTGACATTATTTGTTTGTGGTTTACACATTTATCGGTCAATCATGGAGGATACCTACCTTTCGCAGTTACATCAATTGCTGACCCTTGCATTGCTGGAGGATGAAGGCAGTGGCGATCACAGCACACTCAGTTGTATTCCCTCCGGAAAAAAGGGGAAAGCCATACTGAAAGTAAAACAAGCGGGAATTCTCGCAGGCATGAAGGTAGCAGCAACTGTTTTCCAATTGAGGGAGCCGGATACCAAATTCATTCCAAAGATGCAAGACGGCCAAAAAATGAAGCCGGGTGACTGTGCTTTCGAAGTCGAAGCCGATATGCGAACATTGCTCACCTGTGAAAGGCTGGTGCTGAATTGCATGCAGCGAATGAGTGGAATTGCTACTTTAACCCGGAGTTATGTTGATTTGTTGCAGGGTTATCCAACCCGGCTTCTGGATACTCGAAAAACCACACCTAATTTCCGTTTGCTGGAAAAAGAGGCTGTGCGCATCGGTGGGGGTCATAACCATCGATTTGGTTTGTATGATATGATCATGCTCAAGGATAACCACATTGATTTTTGTGGTGGCATAGCTCCTGCCATCGAGGCAGCACACGCTTATGTTCAATCCAATCAATTGTTTCTAGCCATAGAGGTAGAAGCCAGAGACCTGCATCAGGTAGACGAAATCTGTCGAATAGGAGTGGGGAAGGTTCAGCGCATCCTGCTTGATAATTTCACGCCCAAGGAGGTGCAGAAGGCAGTTGAATTTATTGGGGGAAGATTCGAAACTGAGGCCAGCGGAGGCATGAATAAGGAGAACCTTTTGGACTATGCAAAAACAGGTGTCGATTTCATCAGTGTCGGTGGTTTAATTCATCAGGCTACCAGCTTGGATCTGAGTCTGAAAGCCATACCGTCTTAAAGTAATCTTATGAAAAAGAAAACATTTTCCTCTTTACACGCAATTGTTTATAGCACAGATCCCTCTTTTATTCCTCCTCAGGCGGATATACCTACTATCGTAACATTGGCACCTTCAGAGCAGCCGTTGAAAATTTTGCTGGATAAAAAACAACGTGCAGGTAAAGTAGTGACCTTGATATCCGGGTTCATTGGTAGTGAAACAGACCTTCAGTTGTTGGGTAAACAGTTGCGCAACCATTGTGGTACAGGAGGAAGTGCAAAAGAAGGTGAAATTTTGATACAGGGTGACCAGCGGGAAAAAGCAGAACAATGGTTATTTAAAAATGGCTACCGCCAGACCAAGCATGTCGGAAAGTAAATTTAGTGCTTAGTCCAACTCCAGATTAAGGCGGTCTTTCAGCTTTTTTATGAGCGGGTATCTTTCCGTCATGTACTCAAATTTCTGTTTGGTATTCATGCGCAGGTGTGCCGGAATTTCCTCTCTCTCGCCAGCTTCCACGAGTATTTCGAAATGAATGGATCTGTTGTTGAATTGTTGGTGTAAGTACTCCAGTAACCTCATTTTTTCTGATTCAATGAATTTTTGAGAGGTGATGGAAAAAACGGTGATCATGGCTTTGATATCATTGTCAATCAACAAACGAGCTGTTTTGAATGCAGCGGCCGCTGAATGCTTCTTTTCTTCTTCGAGCATTCGGACATACTGCTCCCAGCAGATTGACATTTTTTCGAGGGTGAGAGTCTGCGATTCTTTTACTTCTTCTATGTTATATTCACTGCCGTATTTTTCCCTAAGGGCAGACAATAAATTCTTTTTATCGCCAGTGCCAAGTGTTGAATTGGTTACTGTCTGTGTCGGTTTTGCGATGATGGCAGTTTCGACCTTTTCCTGAACCGGAGCCGGTGCTTGTTTTGCAGAAATTACCGGAACCGGCTTGTTTATCTGCCTTTCCGAAGGAGCCGTTTCCTTAATAGGACTTAACGATTGAATTACTTTTTTTTTAATTAGTACCGGACCATCCAGTCGTTTTTTTTTCACTACCTGTTGTTGGTCTGTACTTAATTCGATGGCCTGGTGAAGAAAATTTAGTTTGATTAGGGCCAGTTCAAGATGAAGTCTTTTGTTTCGTGCTTGTCGAATCTCGATTTCAGCGGTGCCTATGATGTTGAGCGCACTAAGTATAAATGAACCCTCCGTTTGTTTGGCTACCAAGGCAAATTTTTCTCTCATGCCTTCCATAACATCCAAAATGGCTGCCGTGGCAGGATCCTGGCTAACCAAAAGATTCCTGTAAAAGGAGGCGAAGCCATTCATGATCATTTCAGCTTCAAATCCCTTTTTGTGAATTTCATCATACAACAGCAATACTTCCGACAGATTTTCTTCCAATAGCAATTCATGGAAACGGAAATAGTAATCTTCGTCTAGAATATTCAGGTGTTCCAGCGTGTGTTGGTAACTCACGTCTCCTCCGGTGAAACTAACCAATTTGTCTAAAATGCTCAGGGAGTCGCGCATGCACCCTTCACTCTTTTGTGCTATTAACTGAAGTGCTGCTTTTTCCGTTTTGATGTGCTCTTTTTCGGCAATTTCTTCCAGGTGAGCAACTGTATCAGCCTGGGTGATGCGTTTGAAATCAAAAATCTGGCAACGACTTAAAATGGTAGGTAGGATTTTGTGTTTTTCTGTCGTGGCAAGAATGAAGATGGCGTGCGCAGGAGGTTCTTCCAGCGTTTTTAGAAAGGCATTGAATGCCTGGTTGCTGAGCATGTGCACCTCATCGATGATGTACACTTTGTATTTTCCTGCTTGTGGAGAAAAGCGGATTTGATCTACCAGATCCCGGATGTCATCAACGGAATTATTGCTGGCGGCATCCAGTTCATGGATATTAAGAGAAGTACCAGCATCAAAACTAATACAGCTATTGCAAATATTACAGGCCTCGCCGTCAGCTGTGGGTTGAGTGCAATTAATCGTTTTGGCTAAAATTCGGGCACAAGTTGTCTTCCCAACTCCACGCGGACCACAAAATAAAAAAGCATGCGCCAATTGTTGTTGGCGTATCGCATTTTTGAGGGTGGTGGTGATGTGCGATTGACCAACAACCGTAGAAAAATTTTGCGGGCGGTACTTGCGGGCTGAAACAATGAAATTCTCCATAGTTGGGTTGCAATATACACTTTGGAACAGAACTCCGGTTCAATCTGCTACAAGGATTTGTGCACAAAGCGGGGTTGAAGGGGCTGTTATTTGTACTCCATTACCGGATGTCTTTCAAAGGGTTGGTTGGGGTCAAACCAACAGCGATAGGTAATGAGGCGACGGCACTGATTGGCGCCCAAACTCTTATAGATATTGACCATTTTAGGATTCCATTCTCCCGCCCAACCCATTTCATATTCATCGTACCAGTTGTTGCTTTTTAATGCAAGACCAACCTCATAAATCAGGTAACTGTCTATTCCAAGGGATTGGAACTTGGGTATGACCCCAAAAACCAGACCGATGAGTTTTTTATTGGTTCCCCGCCATTTCATCCACAATAATTGCAGTTTTTCTGCCCATCCCATTTTGCCTTTAAAATATTTGAAGTACTGGTTCAAATCGGGAATATTGACAAACATAGCAATGGGCTGGTCTTTGTAATAGGCAAACCATATAACCCGTTCATCCATGATGGGTTTCATTTTTCCAAACATCTTGATAACCTGTTCCAGCGTGATTTCTTTGACCTCACCATGTTGTGCCCAGGCGGCATTGTATATCGCTACGAAATCTGCTGCATATTTTTCCAAGAGATTCTTCTCAATAGGGCGGGCCGAATAATCAGGCTTCCCCACAAAACGGTCGTGCCTTTCTGCAAACCTCAGGGGCAGGGGATCCCTCACAAACATCTCATAATAATACTGGTTGTAATAATTCTTGAATCCAAAATTGTCAAAAAGTGCCTCATAGTAAGGAGGATTGAAAGCCATTCCATACATGGGTTCTTTATCAAACCCTTCAACCAGCAACCCCCACCATTTGTCTCTCTCACCGAAATTGATAGGTCCATCCATCCCTGCCATGCCTTTTTCTGCTAGCCAATGCTGGGCCCGAAGAAATAACAAGTTTGCAGCATGCTGGTCATTGATACAATCAAAAAAACCGATTCCACCCACGGGAACGTCGGTGCCCCTGGTTTTATATTTCTTGTTGGTAAAGGCAGCAATTCTTCCACAGGTTTCGCCATTGTCATCTTTGAGCAACCAGCGGCAACATTCCCCGAATTGAAACAATTGATTTTTTTGAGGATCAAAAATATCTTTCACCTCCTGGTCGAGGGGCGAAATATAACAGGGGTTTTCCCGATTGATCCATCGGTTGAAACGGAGGAACTCCCGCTCAGATTGGGCATCAATTACTTCAATTATTTGCATGAGATGCGGGCGACAATTTTTGCAAAAGTACTAAATCCTTTGGGGGCTAACTGCTTATCGTTGAAACAGTTTTGCTTCCATGCGGGCATCGTGTCCATAAATATCTTTTCTAAAATTTAGTTGACCCTCTCTGTCAACCCAGGCAGTAAAATAGACCAGTAAAACCGGAACTCCTTTCGGGAGGGTGACCCAAAGTTCTTTTTTCAGGTGCATTGCTGAATCCATTTTTTTTTCTGTCCAGGAGGCATCGGTTCTCAGTAAGTAAGCAGCAAATTTTCCGGGTTCTCCAATCCTAATACATCCATGACTCAGGCTTCGGTTGGATTGCTGGAATAAATTTCGATTGGGCGTATCGTGCAAATAAATACTGTAATTATTTGGAAAAAGAAATTTCACCAAACCGAGCGCATTCCAGGGTCCGGGTAATTGTCTAATGATGGGAACTTTGCCCTTGTAACCTGTAATTTCCATGTGGTTCCTTGCCAGATAATCAGAATTTTTTTTCATTGCAGGCAAAATTTCCTTGATAACAATGCTCTCAGGAACATTCCAGTAGGGACTAAAAACGATGTACCTGAGTTGACCGCTAAATATCGCAGAACTATTTGCTGCTGTACCTACAATCACCCGCATGTCATATTTCCATCGGCTGCTATCATACACATGCATTTTGAATTCCGGAATATTGACCAGAATGTAGCTGGAATCATTTTCTGCAGGTAGCCAGCGGATTCTTTCTAAATTGATGAGTATTTGCCTGATTCTTTTTTTAAGGGGCACATTCAATTCCCTTATCATTTTTTGTCCTATGCTTCCATCCGGGGTTAGACCATTTCTTAATTGAAATTGTCGGGTTGCTTTGTAAAGACTGCTATCAAAAAAATGTTGCAATGACCAACCAACACTTGTATCACCTAATAATTGAAGGCGTTTTTTTATGTCAGTTACCATTCTCCCTGAGTCACCTATTCTGATGGTCTTACCATTGAATTCAATGGTGTCGGGTTCCTGCTGGCGGGCAAGTGACAAGTATTTCACCAGCTGTTGTTGCAGCAATGCATATTGTCTGTTTTGTATGCTGTTAGCAGAAGGGGTTAGTTGACCATTGTTAATTGCACTATCCAACAGTTCAGTGAGATTGATTTTTTTTCTGGGAATGAACCAGCCCAAATCTGTGGTATTGATATCACTTCCCTGAAAAGTTTTAGCAGCATACATAAAAAACTGTCCCGTTATCAGTAATTCTGTTGTTGTCATTTTTTCTTTTAAATGAGCTGCTTTGGTTTTTTTGCTGCGCTGAATAGAATCTTTTAATGAGAGCAGGCGTGGGTTGAGAAGGCTGCTATCAGCCATATCCTGGATGTAATTGTTTTCTAGATTGATGAAGTTGAGGGCCTGTTCTGATAGTCCGGAAGAGTCGATCCAAGCATATTGAAAATTTCTACCCTTGTAGAAGTCCATGTATTGCTGACCGAATACTGCATAGCGGGTTTCTGAATTTAAAAAACGACTGATTTCGCTGCTGTCAAAGAAGAGGTTATTGAATGAACTAGAGGGGGTGATAGTAGTATCCCTTACTACAGGAAGCAGCTCCTCACTAAACAATGTACATTGTTCGAAAAAAAAGGGGCACAAAAAAAGCAACAGATAAAAATTTCTTCTCATCATAGGCGAAACGGGGATTGATTCTTGCTGGAAAGCAACAACAGTGAAACAGCCACCAATCCGGCAGTTTCAGAACGTAGCCGGTTGCTACCCAGATCAACGGGTAAATATTTGTGTTCGATGGCATCAGAGATTTCTTTGGGCGTAAAGTCCCCTTCGGGTCCAATAAGCATTCTTGCTTCTCCGGATAGACTGTAATTAGACAGTGAATTTTTGGTTCCTTCGGCACAATGAGCAATCCATTGTTCTTTGAGCGTCGGGAAGTTCATTAACTGATTAAAATCAATTGGATCGTATAAGCTTGGCAGAAAATATTGTCTGCTTTGCAGCATAGCAGATACCAAAATTCCTTCCAGTCTCTCTCTTCTCCATTTTGTTTGTTCTGTTCTTTGACAAATAATGGGTTGAAGTCCGGCCATCCCTATTTCTGTGGCTTTCTCCAGCAACCACTCCATCCGTTGTGGATTTTTGAGAGGAGATATGCAAAGTGTAAGTTGTGCTCTAGCAGGTTGGTGCAGGAAGAAAGAGTGGCAGGAAGCCTGTGCAGATTTTTTTCCGGTGAGGGAGAGAATTCCGGTGGCAGATAACCCTTTGCCATTGGTTAATTCAATCGATTCGCCTTCCCGCATTCTCAATACCTGAAGGCAATGTCGAACGGTATCATCCCCCAATTGCAATAAAGCTGATTGCTCTGATAGGTCCGGTTCATAAAACAGCGGAAGGGTCATGCATGTAAAAATAATACGTAAGTGAAGGTGGGCGGTACAATTTCCTAAAAAGGTCTGACATCGTCAATTCCCTCATCGAAATTAGAATCATTCATTTTACTTCCTTTTTCCACAAAAAGTTTTGCGCCTTCATCTCCTGATCCTATGGGACTTCCGGGAGGACGGATTCCAACGGACCCCCATTTTCCACCACCCCTGTTAAGATCGTTGGGATCATCCTCAAAACGTTGGATAGCCAGGTTCCCCCGAAGATTTACGTGGTCCAATTCTCCATTTCTGTGTTTGGCAATTCTAATTTGCACCATCCCCTCGGTACTCTCTCCGAGTTCATTGGTTTTGATGTCATGGTATTCCGGGCGATAAATAAACATAACCATGTCAGCATCCTGTTCAATGGCTCCGGATTCCCGCAGGTCGCTTAGTTGCGGTGTCTTACTTTCTTTTCTTGTTTCAACAGCACGGCTCAATTGACTCAGGGCAATGATTGGGATATTTAGTTCTTTGGCCAAAGCTTTCAGGTTGCGTGAAATACTGCTGATCTCCTGTTCCCTGTTGGTATTCCTGTCTGTCATACCACCCATCAACTGCAAATAATCGATGATGATGAGTCCAACTTTGTTCTTGTTCACCAATCTGCGGGCTTTGGCACGGAATTCGAAAATATTAAGGGAGGCTGTGTCATCAATGAAAATGGGTGCGGATTCCAATCGTTTGATGCCACGTGTAAGCAATTGCTCATACTCATAATTTTCAAGTTTTCCGCGGGTAATCTTTTTCATGTCGATTTCACTCTCGGCACTTAGAATACGCATTACCAATTGAGAGGCACTCATCTCCAGGGAGAAGAATCCCACCGGCACAGGTCTTGTAGGATGAAGAGCAGCGTTGCGTGCAAGGTTCAGGGCAAACGCCGTTTTACCAACGGAGGGACGAGCCGCCAGAATAATCAGATCGGTAGGTTGCCAGCCGAAGGTGATTTTATCCAGCTTTGTGAAGCCGCTGGGCACACCAGAGATGTCTTCCGTTTTGGTGCGCAGCATGTCAATCCTCGTAAGGGTTTCTGCAATTGCATCACCTATCTCGGTAAAATTCTTTTTCAGGTAATTGTTGGTGATGTGGAACATCTTTGCTTCACTCTCATCCAACAAATCAAACACATCGGTACTTTCTTCATAAGCAGAGCCAATGATTTCTCCGCTGATGCGAATGAGTTCCCGTTGTATGAACTTTTCAAGAATGATACGCGCATGTGTCTCAATGTTAGCAGAAGAGACAACCGCATTGGTTAGTCTGGTTAAATAATAGGCCCCACCCACCTGGTCGAGCATTTCCTGGGTTTTCAATTCTTCTACAACCGTGAGTAGGTCAATCGGCATGTTCTTTTGCTGCAGCTCATGCATTGCCCGGAAAATGATTTGATTGGCATCTGTATAAAAACATTCCGGTTTGAGAATTTCTGTGACAGTATCGTAGGCGCTTTTTTCCAACATAATCGCACCCAATACCGCCTGTTCAAGGTCTCTTGCCTGAGGGGGCACTTTGCCATATAGCAAGGGCGTTGTATCGGTTACACCGGCTTTTCTTCTTGTTCTGTCTTTTTTGATGGGTGAGAGGTCCATTTCGCTTCAGTTCGATCTTTCAATAAAAGGGTTAAGTATCGGTATTCGCTGGGCATCATTTCAATCCATAGGCAACTACCGGACAGCGAATATATACCGAAGAAGGCGGGAGTGGAAATTATTTTCTTCCCTATTTCTTTCACCATATCTGCACGCTCTATCCACATATAAAGGTAACCTATACACCGTTTTTTTACGGTTTTCCACCACCTTTCCATGTTTTTTAACAAGCATTCATTTTTTTCCTGACCTCTCCCTATTTTTTCCCTGCAGACTTTCATCCGCCAATATTCATGTATTTTTGACCACCTTATTTTGAAAGAATGACGATTAGTTACAATTGGTTAAAAGAATATTTGACAGAATTACCGGATCCGGAAAAACTTTCTCAAATTCTGACTTCCATTGGCCTTGAAGTGGAGGAATTAACACCTTATGAAAGCATAAGAGGTGGACTCAAAGGTTTGGTAGTGGGAGAGGTAGTTGATTGCCAACCCCATCCCAATGCGGATAAGTTGAAAC
>JBJTTC010000088.1:0-3927 GCA_046079965.1 Sediminibacterium sp.
GGACAATTAACAGAAAAAGTGAGACGCAAACCCTATTGTGTCGTGCTTCTTGATGAAATTGAAAAAGCCCATCCTGATGTATTCAACCTGATGCTTCAATGCCTTGATGACGGTCAAATGACCGATAGCTTGGGTCGTAAAATTGACTTCAAGAATACCATCATCATCATGACCAGTAACATCGGAAGTCATTTGATACAAGATGCTTTTGATGGAGTGAATGAAGATACAGTGGAAGAAGCAACTGATCGTGCCAAGGTAGATGTAATGAACCTGTTGCGTCAAACGATTCGTCCGGAGTTTTTAAACCGGGTAGATGAAATCATTATGTTCCGTCCACTGCTGCGGGGACAGATATTGGATATTGTCAAAATACAATTGGAAGACCTGGCTCGCATGACGGCACAAAATCATGTGGAATTATCTTTCTCTGATTACCTCATTGAGTTATTGGCCGACCAGGGATTTGATCCACAGTTTGGAGCCCGCCCCTTGAAAAGGCTGATACAAAAGCAAATAGTGAGTGCACTCAGTAAAAAGTTGCTTTCAGGTGAAATTGATCACACCAAAAAAGTATTGGTAGATGCCTTCGATGGGGTAGTGGTTTTCAGGAATGAATAAGGAACGGAGTTTTTTCCTGAACATCTGCTGAAATACTTAGAAGCAGGTTCCTGCCTTCACCATTAATTATTGATCAGGCGATGTATCACCAATGCAGCGCGCTGAATCAGGATAGGAAATTCCTTCAGGTTGATGGTTTCGCCGGGAGCATGGGCCCCTCTTCCGGAAGCACCCAGGCCATCCACACAATTGATGTATTTTGCCACATAAGAGATATCCCCAGCACCCCGACTGCCGGGATCTCCGGCTTTTGTGGGCCCCAACCCCATTGCCTCGGTTACATCACTGATGAACTGTCTGATGGCATCGTTTCCCGCCGTGGGTTCCATCGCGGGAATGCCATCTGAAAATTGAATGGAGGCAGAAGTACCGGTAAGGTTTCGCTGGGTGATGGCCCTCATTTTTTCGCGCGCCTCATTTTTTTGTAGTTCGGTAAGGAATCGAAGATCGCCCGTCACAGTAACTTCCGGCGAAATGATGTTGGTTTTGCCCAAGGCTTCCCCCCTTGCATTTTTTGTATCGTAATTCATTTCCGAACCACCCACAATGATACCCGGGTTGAAGGTTAAATACTTTTCAGTGCTCAATTCTTCCCTAAAACCATTCAATATGCGCGCTGCTTCATAAATCGCACCAAAGCCGGCATTGGGTGTGAAGATGCCGGCCGAATGTCCGGTTTTGGCTTTCACCTGCAAATTCCAATCACTGCTTCCTCTTCTGCCCGTAGCTACATTGACCAATCCACTGGCTCCCTCAAATCCCAATGCCACATCACAGGTTTTTGCCCTTTCAATAAAATCTTTTCTGGAAACACTGGTCGGTCTTCCTGATTTTTCTTCATCTCCGGTAAAGTAGGCAACAATGTGTGCATCTTCCAACAATCCCAGCGATTGCAATGCCTGCAAAGCAATGATCACAATTACATCACCACCTTTCATATCATTCACTCCCTGGCCCGTTGCCGTCGAATCGTTCAGTCGGCGATAGGGATTCGGGGGCATATCCGGTTCAAAGACAGTATCGAGGTGACCAATTAAAAATAATTTCTTTCCCTTGTTTCCTTTGCGCGTTGCTACCAGATGTCCTGCACGGCGCAATGAGTCGGGTAAACTCACCCATTCAGAGACCATGCCGGCTTTTTCAAATTCCTTCGCATATAGTTCACCTACTTTCTTTACTCCGGCTACATTCAAAGTACCACTGTTGATGTCAACAGATTCTTTCAACAATGCCTCTGCAAATGTTAAACGCTCATTCACTGCTGCTATGATTTTTTGTTCGATCGGACTCAGTGTTTGCGAAAAGGAAGAAAATGAAATCAGCAAAACAAACAGGGAAATAGATTTTTTCATGAGCTGAATTTTTTTTTATCCTGTAAAGTAAAGTTTTTCAAAGGAGATAGTATCCGGCCACTCTAATTTTTATATTTTCCGGCTCATTTTTTCGAATAAAATTAGTTCCTCAAACAGCTCTTACATTGACTATATTTGTTGCTATGACCAACAATCGTTTTTTACTCTACGGGGCCAATGGCTATACGGCAGGACTTATCATTCGATTTGCAGGTGAATATGGATTGAAGCCGGTGTTAGCCGGAAGAAATGCGGCTGCCATTCAAGCTTTGGCTGAACAGCATGGATTGGAATATCGCATCGCATCTCTCGATGATCCGAAGGAAGTCGATGCACTTGTTCAGGGGTTTCAAGTGGTGTTGCATGCTGCCGGTCCTTTCATGCATACTGCACGACCTATGATTGAGGCCTGTCTGCGCAATAAAGTTCATTATCTCGATATCACCGGTGAGATCACTGTGTTTGAGATGGGTAAACGGTTCCATGAAAAAGCGCAACAGGCAGGTATTGTAGTCATGCCGGGAGTTGGATTTGATGTGGTCCCCACCGATTGCATGGCACTATTTGTAAAAAATCATTTACCGGAGGCGGTTCAATTGGAATTGGCTTTCGCCACGTTGGGTGGTATGCTCTCTCACGGCACTGCTACTACCATGGCCGAAAACCTCGGTGGCGACGGAGCCGAACGCAGAGATGGAAAAATTGTTCGCCGACCGATTGGTGAAAAGGGAAAATGGATTGACTTCGGTGTGAAGAAAATTTTCTGTATGTCTATCCCCTGGGGAGATGTATCAACTGCTTTTAGTACTACAGGAATTCCCAACATTACCACCTATACCCGCGCAAGTCCGGGAACTTTCAGAATGCTTCGCTGGCAGAAATTGTACAACTGGATATTGCGTTTGGCCCCTATTAAAAAGTATTACAAGAAAAAAATCAAACAACAACCGGCCGGCCCCTCTGATGAAATGCGTGCCAAAGCTACCAGTTTGATCTGGGCGCAAGCCACCAATGCAGAAGGAAAAACTTTTACAGCCCGCCTGCAAGCACCGGAGGGTTATACCCTCACTGCCATTACCAGTCTGATCATTACCAAAAAAGTTTTGGAAGGAAATGTATGTGCAGGATATTCCACACCGGCTTCTCTGTATGGCGCTGACCTGATCCTGGAAGTTCCTAATACATCACGCACTGTTGTTGCTGAATCTTAAGTAACATGTCCGGAAAACGTTCGCCCGCTGTAGGTTTTATCTTCATCACTTTGTTAATTGATGTCATAGGTTTTGGTATTCTGATTCCAGTCATCCCTTCGCTGATTGCCCACCTGACCGGGAACGTTGATGTTAGCTATTCTTCCCGCATTGGGGGTTGGCTTACTTTCACTTTTGCTATCATGCAATTCCTGTTTTCCCCTGTGTTGGGAAGCCTGAGTGATCGCTTTGGAAGAAGACCGGTTTTGCTTTTCTCGCTTTTTGGTTTTGGTGTTGATTACCTGCTGCTCTCTTTTGCTCCTTCCATAGCTTGGCTATTTTTGGGAAGGGCCATTGCAGGCATCACCGGAGCCAGTTTCACTACCGCCTCCGCATATATAGCAGATATCAGCTCACCGGAAAACAGGGCCAAAAATTTTGGAATGATGGGTGCTGCTTTTGGAATGGGGTTTATCATTGGACCTGTTCTGGGTGGTTTTCTGGGTGAACTCGGTGAGCGCGTTCCATTTTGGGTAGCCGCAGGTCTTGCTTTCACCAACTGGTTGTATGGTTATTTTGTTTTACCCGAATCATTGGCTCCATCCAACAGGCGGGCTTTTGATTGGAAAAGAGCCAACCCCATCGGCTCCCTCTTGCAACTTAAAAAATATCCGGCTGTCGGAGGTTTAATTGGAAGTTTCGTTTTGATTTATCTGGCTGCTCATGCTGTTAACAGCAATTGGAGTTTTTTTGCCATAGAAAAA
>JBJTTC010000089.1:0-7926 GCA_046079965.1 Sediminibacterium sp.
CCATGAAAAAATTGATCACACTGACCCTGTTGGGTTCCCTGCTGGTGAGTTCCAGCCTTTTTGCTCAAGATGACAAATCCAAGCGGCCTAGTCCACCCGCAAAAGCTAATGAAACTCTGAAAAGCGGAGCTGTAGTCACCATTGATTATAGTTCACCGGCCCTCAAAGGAAGGGTAATTGGTAAAGATGTTGAACCGAAGACCGGAGAAATCTGGAGAGCCGGTGCCAATGAAGCCACTTCTTTCGAAGTATCCCGTAATGTTACTGTTGAGGGGAAAGCACTCCCTGCAGGTAAATACGCTTTTTTTGTGCTGACTGCTGCTAATGGCGATGCAACCCTGATATTCAATAAAAACTACAAACAATGGGGCGCTTACGATTATAAACAGTCCGAAGACGTTCTCCGTGTACCTTCTAAAGTAGGAAAAGCAGCTAGTTCAAGTGAGCGGCTTACTTATACGGTTGGTAAAGACGGACTAGTATCTCTTCACTGGGGTACAATGGAAATTGCTTTCAACGTTCAATAAATAGATCCAAATCATTCAGCCATCGGGACTCAACCTGGTTCCGGTGGTTTTTCATTTTAGGGAATTGCTTATAAATGGTACAAGCATATAACTTTCTCGCCAGCTGGCAACTCTTTCCTGAGAAATGCCAGTTCCAACACGGCTTAACGCCTAAAAGCGGACAATACCGGATTGAAAGTATTCGCCAGGGTCATGCCCTGAGCATTAGTTCCAACTGGGTGAGTATGGACAACCAGGCATTTTATAGCCAGTATGAATTGGTACCCGACAATCAACCCCAGGAACTAAAAGACAGTGATTTGGCAGATAGCATTGCCGGTGAAATTACGGATGCGTCTTCTTTTATCATTACACTCCAAAAAAACGGAGAAACCATACTTCAAGTTTTACATCAAATAATGCCAAATGGGTATATGAAAATCAGTTATTTAGGTAAAAATAAAGAAGGTGATTCTTATTCTAATACAGAGGTCTATCATAAGCAAATGAGCGTGCTTCCGTATGCTTCCTCTCTAGGAAGCGTTGCGATTCGACCTACCAATGAGGGGGTGATCAAATACAAGGCACTGGCTGCCATGGAGGAACAAACGCAGATGCACCTGGATCAAATCAGAGAACAAATAGAATTGTTGGCAAGGCAGGCGCAGGAAATCAGAAAAAGAAAAGAATTGAGCTGGATGATTTATGAGTCCCGTCTTTCCTTCCAACCCCAAATTGGTCATACCTATCACTTGTATGAAAAGAAAGATGGCACACACATACTTTCGTTGGTAGCTCCCAACGAATGGGGAGGTGCCGGACCATTCAAAGCATTTGTATCTTCCGTAAAATTACTGGCTGATCATACCTGGGTTGAAGTCGATGCTAAACCACAGAATTAAAGTCGGTTCAAACTTCCCCCTTTTTCAAAAAGTCTTTCTATTTTCTTCTCTATTCCGGGATCCATTTCAACAGGGGGGGCATGGTGAGGTTTGGTGCGCGCATCAATCACCAGCGGACCGCGACAGCCAAAATGTTTGTGCTGTATAAATGCATCTATTCCATGAATGTCGTGAGAAGGATTACAGCGTGTAAATGCAACCCAGCAGAAATTATAGAGATTGGCAGATGTAAAATCGGCATCGTCGCACCAAATCAACAGGGGTATGGTTGTATTGGCCTTGTCAGTTTGCAACCAAACCCCGGTGGCTTGTTCTATCCATCGATTTGTTGCAGACTCATCTGTAAACGGACTTGTTTGAAATGCAATGACACCGGGCATAATCAACTTTGCTGCCTGTAAGTCCGGACATCTTGTTAACCATTCAGGAACCTCAGCAGATAACTTTCGTTTTACTTCCCCGTAAGCAGCGACGACAAGTTTACTTCCACTGTTCAGTCCCGTACCTGAATAATCCAATGTATCTATCGTTGTTTGTGTATAAAAATGAAGGTCTCTTTCCCAATCAATTCTTTCCAAAATGAACTGAAAAAAACGGGAGATATCGTGGGTATGCACATATGCGGGCGTTCCAGCCGTTATAAACAGAAACTTCGCAAGCGACAGTTGTCCGCTTCCCAAAATATGGTTAGCGATGGTCAATAGTTCAGCCGGACGAGCAGTTGGAGCATAGGGAGTATATCTTTCACTTCCAATGGCTAAAAGAAGCGGGTGAACACCTGCAGCATCTACTGCATGTACTTCCTTCAGGCCGGGGATTTCTGCGGATACAGCATCACCTGTAATTTCATGGATGAGATTCCCAAAGCTGGTATCTTCCTGCGGGGGTCTTCCGACCACAGTGAATGGCCAAATGGCATTTTTCCGCGCATATACCTTGTGTACCCGCATCACCGGGAAAGGATGCTGTAAACTATAATACCCCAGATGATCTCCAAAGGGTCCTTCAGGTTTCACATCGCCCGGATACACTTCCCCTGTTATTACGAAATCAGCATCCCCACTAATACAGAATCCATCTTCATATCGATACCTGAATCTTCTTCCCCCTAATATGCCTGCAAAACTCAACTCACTCATTCCTTCAGGAAGTGGCATAACAGCCGCAACTGTATGTGCTGGTGGACCACCCACAAAACAGCTGACCTTGAGGGGTTGTCCGGCAGCATTAGCTTTGGTCTGGTGAACACCTATACCTCGATGAAGTTGATAATGTAGTCCGATCTCTTCATTTGTTACATATTCATTACCGGACAATTGAATGCGGTACATGCCCAGATTCGACCCTGCAACTCCCGGCGCATCGATGTCTTCTGAATATACTTGCGGAAGCGTCACAAAAGCTCCTCCATCCATTGGCCAGTGGTGAATAAGGGGCAGGTTGGTAATGCTTATTTCCTGCTCCATTACAGGCAGTCTTCCCGATGTTTTCAGGGGCAGAGCATTAAGGGCTGACCAACCGGCTGTAAGATGTTTCAACGGGTTCTTGAGTGCATCCATAGGTCGGTTGCGCAATTCAATCAAACGTTGAACTGTCTCCAGGGTTTCACGAAATATAAACTTGCTCCTATCGAGCGTTCCGAAAATATTGGAAGCGGCCCTGAAATGACATCCCCTCACATTTTCAAATAACAGTGCGGGACCACCCATCAAGAAAACCCTTTCGTGTATAGCAGCCATCTCAAGGTATGGATCTACTTCTTCTTTCACCCTGATCAGGTGACCATGCCTTTCCAGATCAAGCAAACAGGATTCTAATGATGAATAGGGCATTGAATGATTTGCGTCGGGTGCTTTTAAGAAAAGTAAACAATTTTGAAGACACGCAAAATTATAACAAAGCAGTCACCCCATCAAAAAGCAACTTACCGAGAGAAAAGGTTGTAATTTTGTTGCATGACCCAATTAAGTGTCAACATCAACAAAATAGCCACCCTGCGCAATAGTAGAGGTGGCAATAATCCTGATCCGATCCGAATGGCAATGGATGCTGAACGATTTGGTGCTGATGGAATCACGGTTCATCCCCGCCCTGATGAGCGACATATCCGCTATGATGATGTACGTGCATTGAAAAGAGTGCTGACCAAAGAACTCAACATAGAGGGCAATCCTTTAGAGCCCCGCTTTACTGCTTTGGTACTGGAAGTAAATCCCGCCCAGGTGACCCTGGTACCGGATACGGGTGGACAACTGACCAGTGATCATGGTTGGGATACGATTGCTCAACAAAATATGTTGCGGCAATTGATTCAGCCATTCCATGAAGCGGGAATAAGGGTGTCGGTATTTATTGATCCGATCCCGGGAATGGCAGCAGGTGCTAAAGATGCCGGTGCAGACCGAATCGAATTATACACTGAGTCCTATGCTCGAGCATATGTAGTCGGGAAAACACAAAATGTTCTTCCTTCCTATCAAGCCGCCGCCGAAGAAGCACATCGGGTCGGTTTGGGCATCAATGCCGGCCATGATCTTGACCTCAACAACCTGGCTTTTTTTTCACAGCACATTGCCCACCTCGACGAAGTAAGTATAGGACATGCACTGGTAGCAGATGCATTGTATTATGGATGGCAAAACACCATACAGTTGTATCAACGTCAATTGGGGAAATAAGTTTTTCCGATTCGGGTTCCCTTCGTACTTTAAGTGAAATTTTTACATGAGACAAATACTCATGCGTTTGTTGTTGCTTTTGCCGATCTTCTCTCAAGCACAGGCACCTACTCCCCTCTTTCCTGTTCCGACTCCCCAGCAATTGGCTTGGCACGAAAAAGAGTTCTATTTATTTATCCATTTCGGTCCCAATACTTTCACCAACAAGGAATGGGGTGAAGGAAATGAGGATCCTTTAATTTTTAACCCCACCGACCTCGATTGTAATCAATGGGTCAATATCGCTCAACAGGCAGGTGCCAAAGGGATCATCTTAACTGTCAAGCACCACGATGGTTTTTGTCTCTGGCCGAGTCAGTTCAGCCAACACACAGTAAGAGAAAGCAAATGGATGGATGGAAAAGGGGATGTTGTAAAATTACTCTCAGAGGCCTGCAAAAAGGCGGGACTAGAAATGGGGGTTTATTTGTCGCCCTGGGACCGCAACCATCCTGATTATGGTACAGAGCGATACATTGATGTTTATTTGAATACCATGAAAGAGTTGCTGACAAACTATGGAAACTTCTTCGAACTCTGGTGGGATGGTGCCAATGGTGAGGGACCCAATGGTAAAAAACAGGCCTATGATTTCAAAAGATTTGAGGACTCTGCTTTTCGCTGGCAACCGAATATCGTCATCTTCAGTGATATTGGTCCATCAATTCGCTGGTGCGGAAATGAAAAGGGCATCATTGGTTCCACCAATTGGAACCTATTGGATACGGCCGGCTTCAAACGTGGTGAAGGAAGTCCAGCAATGGATACACTGAACCGTGGTAACATGTATGGTAACCATTGGATGCCCGCAGAAGCGGATGTATCCATTCGTCCGGGTTGGTTTTATCATCCGGAACAGGATTCGCAGGTTAAATCTCCGGCAACCTTGTTTCAACTATACCTGCAATCGGTTGGTAATGGTGGCAATTTATTGCTCAACATTCCTCCTGACCGAAGAGGAAGATTTCATCCCGCTGATTCTGCTGCTTTGGTAGGATTTAAATCACTTCGTGACCGGGCTTTTTTCAAAAATCAATTTGTCGATGCATCAGTTGTTGCCAATCAATCCTCTCTACAGCCCTTTCAAAACCTACTCGATATGAAGAATGATACCTGGTGGATGGGAGATGGAAAAACCCCTTTATCGATTATTGTACGAATGAAAAAAACTGTTCGTCTGAATGCTCTGGTGATGGAAGAAATGATTGCTTATGGCCAACGTATTCAATCCTTCGAAATCGAAGCTATGATCAATGGGACTTACCAAAAAATTTTTACAGGAACTACCATTGGGAGAAAAAAAATTGCTGTTTTCCCCACCGTAAAAACAAATCTCGTTAGACTGAAAATCACTGACAACAAGACGGTTCCTGTATTGCGTAATTTGTCGGCATACCATATACCAGAGGGGATAACCGCCTCGCCAAAATAATTTTTATTAACTTGCAATGAATACAAAGAATATGGATGCAACAAAACCACTGGTTGGTATCATTATGGGAAGTGACAGTGACTTATCTGTAATGAAACAAGCAGCCGATGTTTTGCAACAATTTTCCATTCCCTTTGAATTGACTGTTGTTTCTGCACACCGAACTCCACAACGAATGATGGAGTATGCGGGTACTGCTGCTGCCAGGGGAATTAAAGTAATCATCGCTGGTGCAGGGGGTGCCGCCCATTTGCCAGGAATGATTGCCTCTTCCTGTATCTTACCTGTAATCGGTGTACCCATCTTATCATCCAATTCGATTGATGGATGGGATTCGGTATTGTCTATTCTGCAAATGCCTTCCGGTGTTCCGGTGGCAACGGTTGCATTGAATGGGGCTTCCAATGCCGGTCTGTTGGCATTGCAAATTCTCGCCACCTCGGACACCTCACTTTCTGCTAAATTGGCAATTCATAAAAAAGAGTTGCAATCCAAAGTTGCAGATAAGATAAAGGGATTGAAAGATTTATATCCAAATGATTTCGATCAAGCCCCACATTAATTTTCCCTGCAAGTTAATACAGTGAACCCTTGGGTTATAGGTTCTGAATGATCGAGAATCAACTGAATCCATTGTTTACCGAAGTGTGCATACCAGAGAGCCATGTTATCAGTTCGTTCCTGCAAACCACCTCCCGGAAAAAGTTGGTCTTTTATTAACTGAATGCGATAAAAGCTTTCAGCATGTTTTCTTTTTTCTGCACGAAGCATTTTTTTCTCCAATGCATCTAGTTTCTCGAGGGCTGATTTTTCTAATGCCTCTACATGGGGCAAAAGAGTAGAGTCAACGGCGGCAGCTTTATTCCGAATATCATCATAAACGGCTAACAAGCGTTTCTTTTCATCTTCCACCTGCAGTGGAATTTTCGCCTCTCTTTTAGCCAAGAGAGAAAGGAGAGATTCGGTTTTGGTGAAGAGATCACTTATTCCAAATCCGGTTTGTTGCCATTTGCTTGCCTGCTGATCGGTCATCAATAGAAAGGAGTTCCTCAGTAAAAGAACAGGAAAAAAACTCCCGGCTGCCTGAAAAACAGGTAATAACTCGAGCCAGTAAGCCAACTCACCTCCTCCACCAATGAATGCAATATTAGGAAGCAAAGATTCTTGTAAAACACCGCGAAGGATTACGTTCGGACTGAAACGATCGGGATGAGTGATTAATTCCGTTTCCATTTCCTCCCTGGTAAATCTCAGCTGAAGGGCTGGTACAGTAAAATCATTTCCCTCTTTTTCTAAACGCTCTCTTCGATCATTGATGAGATAAAACAGGTTGATCTCCCTTCCGGCTGCCTGTACTTTAAAAAAACGCGACAATTGGCTGATGGAATCAGCAACTGCTTCATGGGAAAATTGTGTAGCCAACTCCTTCGAAAGAATAGGCACAAATGCCTGCTTACAGCGAGGATGATCCGCATCCAAAACAACTAGTCCGTATTGCCCCATCAATGAGTGTAAAAGTTCCCGGGTGGCATCAGCAATGGTCTTCCCCTTTACAAAACATCGGCGCCAAAGCTCGGTAAGTTCTTTGCCCCATTTTTCAACGCCTGTCTGACCTTCAATTGAAGCAATGATATCCAGCAGTGGCTGGTCCACTTTCATTCTTCCCACAGCCCCTGTCTGGCGTGTATTCCATGCCATCTTTATACCACCCACATTCAGTTGACCAATTTCCTCCAGATCAGCATCTTCCGATCCTATGTAATATACCGGTACAAAGTTATTAGCGGGAAAACGATGTTGAAGTTGGTTTGCCAGTTGAATGGTATGAAGACATTTATATATAAAGTAGAGCGGACCAGTGAATAAATTGGGCTGGTGTGCAGTGGTAACAGTAAATGTATTGGTCATTGTCAACCGCTCGATATTATTCAGAACTGCCGCAACAGGCATACATTTTTCGTATTGCATGCGCAAAACTTCCGTTAGCAGTAATCTGTCAACCGGAAAATTTTCTCTTTCCTTCAAGGCCTTTTCCAATCCTTGCCAATCGGGTGTATAACGGAAGAAAGGTTCCAGGCGGGCATCTCCCTGCAGGTAGCCATTCACTATTTCGGTAAAAAAACCGGTTTGCTGGTAAGCAATTGTCTGAGCACTGGAAGACATGATTTGCAAAAGTACGACTATGCCGGGAACCGGGGTCGTAAACTATTCTTTTTGCCGTATCAGTTAAAACGGTCGGTGTGAAAAGGTCGTAGGTTGATGGCGGGAGGCTTATCATCTATCAAGTCGGCTACCAGTTTTCCAGTTCCTGCCCCCAAACTAAGACCGATCATCGCGTGTCCGGTTGCAATGACCAGGTTGTTCCATCG
>JBJTTC010000090.1:0-12967 GCA_046079965.1 Sediminibacterium sp.
GAAAAATTTTATTACACTGATCAGATGGATAGTCGGTCTGCTTTTCATCTTCTCCGGCCTGATCAAGGCCAATGACCCACTCGGACTCAGCTACAAAATGCAGGAGTTTTTTGAAGTGTGGGGCATGCATTTCATGAATCCATATACCTTGGGTCTTTCACTGCTGATGAATATTTTTGAAGTATTAGCCGGGGTGGCACTCATCATCGGATGGCAGATGAAATGGTTTTCTGCACTCTTGCTTTTGCTCATCATCTTTTTCACTTTTTTAACCGGCTACGCGCTGTTTTCAGGAAAAATAAAAACCTGCGGTTGCTTTGGCGATTGTCTGCCATTGACACCTACCCAATCCTTCATCAAAGATCTTTTGTTGTGGGCGATGATCGTATTGATTCGTTTCTCTTTGCACAACATCCGGCCACTTTTTTCAGCCCGTATATCATTGCTGTTGCTTACTATATCTGTTGTCTCAATAGCAGGTGCTCAGGCCTATGTGCTACGGTACAGTCCTTTTGTCGATTGCCTCCCTTATCGGCAGGGAAATGATTTACTGGAGAAAATGAAAACGCCTGCGGGTGCCATTCCCGATAGCTTCGCCATTGATTTTACCTACCTGCACCAGGGAAAGAAAACTACGTTCGACGCAGATCATTTTCCCGAAGATTTTGATTCCACTTATGAGTTTGTGGAAAGAACCGACAGATTGGTGAAAAAAGGTAATGGACTCGAAGCGGCCATCAAAGATTTTAGTTTGCAAACCCTGGGAGGATCCGATACGACGGCAGCACTGCTTAACAGCCATGCAACTTATTTGCTGGTCTTCGCGCAAAATTTTCAGCAAGTGGAAAGATGGAAAGATATGTACTACAAAGTGAAAGCTGCAGCCGCACAAAAAGGCATTCCTGTTATACTCGTAACTGCAGAAGCCGGAGTTGCTGAAACCTTATTTCCCTCAGACCACTTGCTGAAAGCTGATGCAACCATCATAAAAACAGCTGCCCGGGTGGTACCCACCTATTTCCTCATGGAAGGTGCCACCATTCGCAAAAAAATGGCGGGAGCTGCCTTCGATCGACCGGAAGCCATACTGCCTTAAAAAATAATTGACCCCATTCAAATTTTTACCTTCTCTCTCTGCCATCTGAATGAAAATCGGTAAGGGAATTTCTTGCGGGCGCAACACCCGTTTCTGCACTATGTAATCATTGAATAATTACTTCCTTAACCACTTCACTGCCAAAAGTTTCATTGACACGAGCAATGATTTGCGGTTTTTGGTACATCAATTCCTGTTTCAGTGGTGCAACCTGTGTTTCAATAAAAAGTTTCTGCTGCACCAACCTTATGCGGGAGGTATATTGAGCAACCGTTTTCCCCATGATCTGCTCCCAGACTTCTTCAATGCGTGCCGCCTGGAGACCATCGCGCAAACGACTTTTTTCGAGAAACCTTTTGATTGCTTCACCAATGTGTAAAGTAGCCATAGATCAAATGTACCTTTTTTTCTTTTCCTGGAAATTGGGTCCTCACCCCACTTGCAGCAATTGAAATGGAACGCCCAAAGGACTAAGAAAGTGTTGCAATCTTTCCGCATCAGTATCCGTGATGAATACCTGGCTTTTCCCTTCTACTACTACCCGCTGTAGCAACTGTTGAAGTCTTACACCATCCAATTTTTCAAATAAATCATCCAGCAACAACAGCGGGGGAAAACCTTTGGTATTTTCCAGCACTTCCCATTCTGCCAATTTAAGTGCAAACAACAGACTCTTTCTTTGCCCCTGTGAAGCCTCGGTTTTAAAAGGTTGGGTGCCCATCTGAAAGTTCAGCTCATCTCTGTGAATACCACGGGTGGTGCGGGATAGGAGCAGATCCCTTTCCCGGGTTTCTTCCAGCCAACTGCTCAAATCTTTTTCCTGTAAATGACTGCTATATGCCAGCGATAGCCCGTCATTGCTGCCTGCAATTTGCTGATATAGTCTTTCTACCATGGGCAATACCTCTGCCAGAAAATTAGTTCGGGTTTGGAAAAGGATGTTTCCGTAATGTACCAATTGATCGTTTAACACCTGTAGCAGCGCATTGTCATAAGCACCTGATTCCTGCGCTTGTTTGAGGAAGTGATTGCGTTGGGTGAGTGTTTTTTGATAGGCAATCAGGTCTTGCAGATAGCCGGGGTCGAGTTGACTGAGGAGTGTGTCCAGCCACTTTCTTCTTTCTTCACTGTTTCCCGTAATGAGAGAAACATCATCAGGTGCAATCATCACTGCCGGAAAACGACCCATGAAGGCAGAGAGTTTTTTGAAAACTTCTCCATTCACGGTAAGTTCTTTCTTCAGGTTTTCCCGCAACACACAGCTTACCCTGTATTCATCCTGCATCAACCTGAAATCTCCTTCCAAACGCAAGCCCTCTTTGCCATGAGCTACATTGCCCGCATCGCTTCTGTGAGTATGGTTGCGGGAGAAACAGAGATAATAAATGGCTTCGAGCAGATTTGTTTTTCCGCTACCATTGAGTCCGGTAATGCCCGTAATTCTTCCCTCAAAATGAAAGACAGATGGTTGATAATTCCTGAACTGGTAAAGAGAAAGCTGCCGCAAGAAAAACATAAGTGCAAATTAATCTTTACCCATCTAATTCCCTTCGAATCTGATCCCGTGACTGAAAAAGAGGGGGGAAGGTGGCGGTTTGGCAGAAAGCAGTTATTTTTATGGCAAATTCAAGTGTTGAAGACGATCTTATCGGCTGCTCAATTGTCCATCACCTGCCAAAGGCTGGCTCACCAAATGCTGGAGCAACATCCCATGCTGGAAAATACCGTGTTGATAGGATTGCAGCCACGGGGCATTTTTTTCAGCGACCGCATTATCCATGTTTTGAAAAGCATTTCCGGGGGCGAGGTCATGTACGGGCAGTTGGACATAACATTTTACCGCGATGATATTCGCAAAGGACTTCATGAAGCCAATACCACCCATTTGCCATTTGATATTGAGAACAGGAAAGTTATTCTGATAGATGATGTATTGTACACCGGTAGAACCATTCGGGCGGCACTGGATGCCCTCCTTGATTTTGGCCGGCCTTCTGCCGTTTCCCTCTGTGTTTTGATCGACAGGCGCTTTAGCAGGGAACTGCCCATACAACCCGATTATACCGGAAAAGTTATTGATACCATTGTTTCACAACGTGTTAAAGTAAACTGGCAGGAGAAAGAAGGGACAGATGAGGTGATTCTGCTGGACAATTAAAATATCTATTATCTTTGCTTTTTAATGAAACTGTCTGCCAAACACCTTCTGGGTATAAAGGACCTCACCCCCAGCGACATTCAATTGATTTTATCTACTGCAGCCCGGTTCAAAGAAGTTCTACAACGCCCGGTTAAAAAGGTTCCTTCTCTACGCGATGTTACTGTAGTCAACCTATTTTTTGAGAATTCTACCCGCACCCGCCTTTCTTTTGAGCTGGCTGAAAAAAGATTGTCTGCCGATGTTCTGAATTTCACCGCTTCCTCATCTTCCTCCGCAAAAGGTGAAACCTTGCTGGATACTGTGAACAACATCCTGAGCATGAAAGTGGACATGGTAGTGATGCGGCACAGTGCTTCCGGGGCACCCCATTTCCTTGCCCAACACATCCCTGCTGCCATCATCAATGCCGGCGACGGCATCAATGAACATCCGACCCAGGCATTGCTGGATGCATTTTCTATGCAGGAGAAATTCGGAAAGTTGGAGGGATTGAAAGTTGCCATCATCGGAGATATCATGCACAGTAGGGTGGCTCTGAGCAACATGTACTCGTTGCGGACAATGGGTGCTGAAATAACCGTAACCGGCCCGCCCACCCTGATACCCCCGAATTTGGCGGAGGCGCTGGATGTACGCGTAGAGTATAACCTGGTGAAAGCTCTTCGCTGGTGCGATGTTGCCAATGTGCTGCGCATACAACTTGAAAGACAAAACCAGCCACTGTTCTCTTCCCTGCGGGAATACAATCTTTTTTATGGCATACGACAGGAAGTTTTGAGGAAACTGGACAAGGAAATTGTGATCATGCACCCGGGTCCGATCAACCGTGGGGTGGAATTGGACAGTGACGTTGCCGATGGACCCCATTCCATCATTTTACACCAAGTGGAAAATGGCGTTGCCGTGCGCATGGCTGCATTGTATCTTCTGGCAGGAAGAGATTCCGAAGCCTGATTTTTGAAAGGTTCTGCTGAAAATTGCTTTATTTCGTAGTAACAACCAACCCACCTGGTCATGTCCAGAATCTGCCTGTTCCCGGGAACCTTCGACCCTGTTACGCTGGGTCATGTGGACATCATCAACCGGGCACTTCCTCTCTTCGATAAAATTTATGTCGGCATCGGCATCAACGCCTCTAAAAGTCCGATGTTTACCGCTGAGCAGCGCATGCAATGGGTAGCAGAACTGTATGCCAATGATTCCCGTGTGGAAAGTGTGGTATATGAAGGACTCACTGTTCATTATTGTCAGATGATTGGTGCACGCTTCATACTTCGTGGTATTCGTTATGTGAGTGATTTTGAATATGAGAAAACCATCGCCGATGCCAATCGTACACTTGATTATCACATTGAAACCATCTTTCTTACCGGGGAACCGAAATACACTTCAGTAGCTTCTACCATTGTTCGTGATATCATCCGCAATGGGGGCGATGCAACACCGTTCCTGCCCGAAGTAGTGGCACGCTCGATCAAATCATTGAATTAATCATTGGCATAAATGCCAGCTTCCTGTAAGATGGAACGAATGGTATCAAAACTATTTTCTAAGAGGGCGGGCAGTTGTTCCGGTTTCGTCCAATTGATAGAAGTAATGTCTTCAGATGCCTGAGGCACCAGGGGCTGATCGGATGCTGCTGCCATTAAATACCAGTAAGTCTTTTTTTCTGTCTGCAGATGGGTATAGGGATCCAGGTAGGCATGCACTGTATTCCCAACATGCCGGATCAGTTCAACCATTGATAAACCCGTCTCTTCTTTTACTTCCCTGATTGCTGCCTGTGGGGGTGTTTCCCCTTGGTCGATTTTCCCCTTGGGCAGGTCCCATTTTCCCCTTCGAAAGATCATCAGGAGTTCACCTTTTTCACTGATGATGATTCCCCCGGCTGCCTCTATCGATTGTTGATTATTCATACCCAGAATGTGCATACAAAAGTAAGCAATTGAGGTAGCCTACCCCTTAATTGCACTTACTTTTGCAGCATGACGCACCAAAAAGCTGTTGCAGAAAAATTATTGCAGGTTGCCGCTGTGCAATTGCGCCCTGAACAACCTTATACCTGGGCAAGTGGATGGAAGAGTCCCATCTATTGTGATAACCGAAGGATTCTCTCTTTTCCTTATGTTCGGGATTTCATCAAAAGTGAATTGTGCAATGTGGTGTTTGAACATTTTCCTGCAGCTCAGTTATTGGCCGGCGTGGCTACCGCGGGTATTCCCTGGGGGGCAATGGCAGCCGATCAGTTGAAGTTGCCCTTCATATATGTTCGTCCCAAACCCAAAGAACACGGCATGGGCAACCAGATTGAGGGGTATTTCACTCCCGGACAACCGGTTGTGGTGGTGGAAGATCTGGTATCTACCGGAAAAAGTAGTTTGCAGGTAGTGGATGTATTGAAGGCAGCCGGACTGGAAGTGGTTGGTATGGTCTGTATTTTTAGTTACGGCTTTCCGCAGGCGGAAGTGGCTTTTGCCAAAGCGGGTGTACCCCTCAGGGCATTAACACAATATGGTACATTAATTGAAAGAGCCATTGAAACCGGCGCGGTGAGTCCCGATCTGCAGGCAACCCTGGAGGAGTGGAGACAAAATCCCGCTCAGTGGAAGCAATAAAGAAAAGCAAATGAAAAAACAACTGATGCTGTTGTGTTGCTGTTGGATGGTAATTACAGGAAAGGCCCTGTCGCAGCAGCCAAAATCGCAATGGGTAACCATTAAATCTGCGAATCTTAAGTGCTGGGAGTGCAAGGAGAGACTGGAGCGCCAACTGCTCATAGTCAACAAATCGGAGATGGAGAGTGGCATTATACAGTGGAAGATCCAACTATTGCAGGGGGAAATCAAACTGCAATACTGGCCAGACAGAACCTCTCCTGAGGATATTCGGGTTGCCATCAACAATGCCGGCTTTGATGCAGATGATTCCCCGGCAGAACCCGATGCCTACAAAAAGCTGCCTCCCGTATGCAAGAGGGCGGCCGATGGGGGAGGACAGAAAAAGGGGGCTCCTCCCTGTCACGTGCAGCCCTTCTATTAAAGAACTTTATAGCTTAAAATCTGATAGGCGGTGCCTGCCACTGTATTGTACGGGAAGCGTTCGGGTGAATATTGACCTGCTGCCCTTTGCCGTACCCTCTACGGTAACGGGTAGTTCACTGCCCAGAAGAATGGATACCCCTGAAGCATAAAAGCCGGTCATGCTGACCTGGAATTGAATGGGCAGGGTAAACTCCGCAGCGGCGGGAATAGCTATTGGCTGATCTATGCTGAGGGTTCCCAGGAATCGCCCATCCAGAGACACCCGGGCATCGAGGTTTTGGAGGGTGAGGCGGTAGGGGTTGGGATTGCGGCACAACAACTGAGCAGATATTTTGCTGTTGGAAATGCCGACTTCAGTCGTTTTCCAATCGATCACCCGAACAAAACTAAGGTCTTTCGGACTGCGACAAGCTGACAGGAAGAGGTAGGTAAGGCAAAATAAGTAGATCGCTATACGGGGGAATCGAAAGTATTGCAGCGGTAAATTTGGACTCGGTGAGAGAGAAGAGGTGTTTATAAAAAGGACGGGCATGAATTTATATTTTATCCGCTAATTTATTTAGTTTTTTAATAGCAAAATGGTAAAATTTGTCGTACTAAATTTGATAGTTCTATAAAAATGATATAAGCATCTGATAAATAAGTTATTATATAATTTATATGATATTTTTATTCAATAATATTCTACTCAAATCCTACTTAAATACCTAAATAAGCGCACCGGAGTGGTAAATTTTAAAAATACATCATTAATAATTGAATTACAATATTTTGGAACAATTAATTGGATTAAAAGTTTCAATAATTATTCGCATGTAAAAATTGATGTATGTGATAACTTTCAAAAGGGGGGTTGGAGGAACCGGACAGCCATTGCCGGGGCGGATGGCAGGCGCCTGATTACCGTTCCATTGCATGGAGGACGGGACCAGCACGGCCTTTATTCTTCTGTCAAAATTTCATATAAGGACAATTGGCCGGAGCAACATATTCGCACGATCGAGTCCTGTTACCGCCGGGCCCCTTTTTACGAATTTTATGCTGACCCTATCTTTGACATACTTCGTTCCCGACCCGAATACCTGGTTCAGCTCAACCTGGCTATCCTGGAAAAAATTCGGGAATGGGTTTTCCCTCCACTTAATTTCACCCTAACTGACCAATACGATCCAAATCCCGGTCCGGAATATGATGACCTCCGAAACAGGTCGGAGAATGGGGTGAATGGAAAGAGTGGGACTTCCACTGAACTTCCCTGGCAACCAGTTTACCAACAGGTATTTGAAGATCGAAATGGTTTCATACCCGGTCTCGGCATCCTCGATTTACTCTTTTGCTGCGGTCCTTCTGCTAAATCTTTATTAAAAGACAGCGTTTAACCTCATTTGAGGGTCATTATTCTGAAAAGCTTCCTGCCGTTCATGTAATTTTATAGAGGTTACCATCGTTAATTACAATTATCTGATAGTCAAACTTTTTTCAGGAATGTACCTGTTGCGGATTTTTATTGTTTCTTGCCTGTTGATTCTTTGCGTGGACACAGGCAGGGCGCAGGAAAATTCCAACAAGGGAAAACTATTTTGGCTGACATTTCCTGCCCACGTAGATGGTACCGACGCGGTAATGGGAATTTATATTACTGCTTCAGTCAATACCACCGGTACCCTTCAGTTGGCCAATGGCACTCCTTTGAATTTTGATGTTCAGGCGAACAAGGTAACCCGTGTGTTCCTCAATAAGTCCGGAACAGGAACCCCTTTCGGTCCCGGGCCGCAATATTTTGCCTCTAACTCATCCGTTTATCAGAACCAGATCAATACGGTGGCCACCCTCAAGGCAATAAAAATTACTGCCAACGATCCCGTTGTTGTTTATGCACACATCATAAGAAATTACAGGAGTGGTGCAACCCTGTTGCTTCCGGTGCAAGGATTAGGGAATGAATATGTTGCTCCTTCTTTCGCTTCCACTTTAACTTCAGCCCAAACAGGAAATGGAACTTTGGGAGGGGTAGCTCAAATAAATGTGGTAGCGACAGAACCCAATACCCAAATAACCATCGTTCCTACAGCCAATGGCAGAAAAAGTGAGCCCGCCGACCAACCCTTTGTGGTGAATCTTCCCAATGCAGGGGATTGTTACCAATTCCAATCTGCCAACCTGGGAGATCTTTCCGGAACCAAAATAACCTCCTCTGCCATCAATGGAAGTTCCGGATGCAAACCCATTGCTGTATTTTCCGGTTCAACCTGGAGTTCTTTTGATTGCAACGGCGCATCCGGCGGCGACAACCTCTTTCAGCAACTCTTTCCCACGAAATCCTGGGGAAAGACTTTTATCACAGCTCCCTTCACCAATCGGTTATATGATATCTACCGGATTTATCCCCGCAACACCACCACTACGGTAACTGTGCAAGACAATGGCTTCACCTTCACGCTGGGACCCTCCAATTACAATGCCCAGGGGAATTTTTATTTTTATTTATCGGGAAATCCGTTGATTATTCAGGCCGATGAACCCATTTCTGTAGCTCAATTCATTACCTCTCAAACTTGTAAAACGGGATGCTTTGGCCAGGGGGAGACCAGAACGAGTTGCTTCTCCGACCCTGAAATGGTGGTCTTGAATCCGGTGGAACAAACTTTGAGGGACATTACATTTTTCTCAGCACACAGGGATTATGTGCCGAGGGGTGACAACAATGTATATAACACCAATGTGGTGCTTCACTATGTCAACGTTGTTATAAAAAAGAAATTCACCGCCTCTGTACGAATAGATGGAGTAGCACCTACCGCTAATTTCATCAACATTCCTAACTCAGAATATGCCTACCTGCAAGCTGACCTATCTGCTTCTTCAGCAACCAATCCTGTGCACCGCATAGTAGCCGACAGCAATTTCAGTGCCATTGTATATGGTTATGGTGACGTTGAATCTTATGGATACAATGGGGGAACGAATGTTCAGGATTTTGTACCGCAACCTGTATTGCAAAATCCTTTCAATAGAATTGACTCTGCGGTTACCTGCATCAATACCCCCTTCAAAATTTCCGTGCCATTGAATTACGCAGCAACAAGTATTCAGTGGGATTTTACGCAGGCTCCTCGCATCAGTCCCAACAACAACATCAACCAAACAACAGGATTCAGTCCCGACAGTGTGGTTGTTGTGAACGGTCAAACCATCCGATATTATGGTCCGGGCGTTACTTTTCAGTTCAACCAGCCTTCACCATCGAATTCACTCGATACCGTACGTTTGTACACCACATCTGCCACGCCGGATGGCTGTGGAAGTACCAACCAGCAGCTGCTCTTCCCCATTCGGGTACTCAACCTGCCTTCCGCACAAGCTACCTGGTCTGCCACCGGTTGCATCAATGATTCTGTAAAGTTGTTTAGTCAATTGGGCACGGCA
The DNA here is from genome assembly GCA_046079965.1 of Sediminibacterium sp. Lineage (GTDB taxonomy): Bacteria > Bacteroidota > Bacteroidia > Chitinophagales > Chitinophagaceae > Sediminibacterium. The sequence goes on from JBJTTC010000090.1 coordinate 9,725, forward strand.
CAAGGTAAGATTGTGCAGTGGAGATGGAACAATGGTGCAGGAACTGTGGTGGACAAATTCGATAGTACTTATGCAGCCTTTAAATACGCGGCAGCGGGAACATATGCCGTTTCTCACCAGGTGATTTCAGATATTGGCTGTGCTTCAGTTCCGTTTACTCAAACCATTGTGCTGAACAACAAACCTATTGCAGGATGGTCGGTGTCATCACTGAGGTGTGTGAACAAAGTGGTTACATTTACAGATGCATCTGTTGCTGCGAATGGAACCATTGCGACGCGCATCTGGAATCTGGCAGATGGAAGTGGAACCTTTTCCCGAACAACCAATGCACCGGTAACAACTAGCTATAATAGTTGGGGGGATAAGTCTCCCAGTTTGCAAGTTATTCTCAGCAATGGTTGTGCCAGCGATGTTTTTAGTCCGACTACTCCTATACGCGTACATCCTTTGCCTGAACCGGGGTTCATTGTTCCTGCCATTTGCCTCAGTGATGCGAATGCAGTATTTCAGGACACCAGCAAGATTGCAGATGGCACGGCAGGATTTACTTATCAATGGAATTTCAATGTCGGAAGTCCAGCCGTGACCCCGGGTCCTGCCCCCCAGACCAGCACCCTAGCCAGTCCAAACATCACTTTCAACAAAGAGAGTGATTATGTGGTAAGAATGCAAGTTACTTCGGCAGCCGGATGTGCGACTTCCATCACCCGTTCTTTTACGGTCAACGGTTCAATACCCAGGGCTGATTTTTCTATCCTCAACAACCTACCCATTTGTGGAAATGCACCCATCACATTGAAAGATTTGTCTTCCGTTAACTTTGGATCCCTCACCCGTTTACAGATTTACTGGGATGCAACGCGGAATTTATCCAATGTAACTGAGATCAACTGGCCCCTATTGCAACAGAATTATGTGCGTCCTATCAGCGGTTTGATAGGAGCTACATCATCGGCATATACCATCCGAGTGGTTGCCTATTCGGGTGGCAATAATTGTGTATCCAGTTTCTCACAAACCATACAAATTTTTCCAACACCGTTTGCGAGCTTTACCGGAACCACTTCATTCTGTGCCAATGATCTGGTAAGTTTCACAGACCAAAGCGATGGTATATCCAGTGCGGTGCAGTCCTGGTTTTGGGATTTAGGCAAGGGTAAGACTTCGACCGTGAGAAATCCACAGACTTCCTATGCTGATTCCGGAAATGTGGTGGTGAAATTGTACATCAAAAATGCCGATGGCTGTTTCAGCGATACAGCTTTTTTACCCATTGTGATCAATCCTTTACCCGTATTGATATTACCGCAGGAAATTCGGGTGCTCGATGGGTCAATCTTTGGCCTAAAACCGGATTTTGTTTTTGGTAAGAACCTTACGTATTTATGGACGCCTGCAACTTATTTGAGCAGTGATACGGCTGCCAATCCGATTTGCAGTCCGGTCAATGACATACTGTATTCCTTGTTGGTTACTTCACAGGCGGGGTGTATTGCTACTGATGATGTGCAGATAAAAATGGTGAAAGAGCCGCTGGCACCCAATGCTTTTTCACCGAATGGAGATGGTATCAATGATTTTTGGGTGATCAAGTACCTGGAATATTATCCGGATGCAACCGTTCAGATTTTCAATAGATACGGACAACCTGTATATTTGAGCAATGGATATGCCCAGCCCTGGGATGGAAAGATCAAGGGGGCGGACTTACCTGTAGGAACATATTATTATATCATCAACCCCAGGAATGGTAGAAACATCATTAAGGGTGCGGTCACCATTATCCGCTAACATGAGAAGAGTAGTCATCATAGCAGGGTTTTTTGTAGGGATGTTGTTCAGTCTGACTTCCGCTGCGCAGCAGCGACCTTATTATACGCAATACATCCTCAACAATTTTATCATCAATCCTGCTGTGGCCGGAATAGAAAATTACTGGGATGTGAAAGCCAGTCACCGGGCGCAATGGGTGGGGTTGCCCGATGCACCTGTAACAACTTATCTGACCATTCACGGCCCCTTACGTAAAAGTGATTTCGACAGGAATACGGCCACCACGGTGAAGGCGAGAGGAACCAATCCCCGGGGTGAAAATTATTGGAAAGATTATGTGGCACCGGAACCGCACCATGGCATTGGATTCACTGTTTTGAATGACCAGACCGGACCATTGAATCGTTTTGCTGCTTATGGAAGTTATGCTTATCATCAGCCATTGAGTGCCCGCACTACTTTGTCAGCGGGTGTTTCGGTGGGCATAACGAATTTAAGTTTGGATGCCACCAAGTTGAATTTTGGGGGAACGGTGCTGGACCCTGCGGTTGCCAATTCAACCCTCATCAACAGCATCAAGCCTGATGTAAGTGCCGGCTTATGGTTGTATTCAGCCAATTATTTTGTCGGGCTCTCAGTGCAGCAAATAATTCCACAGCAGGTAGCATTTTCCGATAATACGGTGTACCTTCAAAAAGGGAAGTTGATACCGCACATTTTCATGAGCGCGGGCTATCGGATGCAGTTAGGTGAAGATTTCAGTTTGCTGCCCTCTGTATTGGTCCGTTACATCAATCCGCTGCCCATAGGTTTCGATGTCAATGCCAAACTGCAATACCAGGATCTACTATGGTTCGGTACATCTTACCGCTACCAGGATGGATTTGCTGCCATGGCAGGCATGAACATCAATCGTTCGATCAACATAGGGTATTCGTATGATCTGCAGACTTCTTCATTGAATACAGTAAGCAGGGGTACCCATGAGATCATGATTGGTTTTTTACTCGGCAACCGTTATGGAGATTGGTGTCCGCGGAATTTGTGGTAAAAAAATTCCTGATGTATTTACTTTTTCCCGGTGCGCGCAACACTATATCCTATGTGGCTGAATGGAGTCAATACAAGGGGCGTCAAAAAAACGATGCTGGCTCTGGCCTTGCTGTGGGGGGTAGTTGCTCATTCCCAACCTACGCTTACGGGTTTTACCCCCGGTAGCGGTCCCGTCGGAACCCTGGTAACCCTTACCGGAACCAACTTAAGTAATCCAACGAATATTGTCATTGGCGGTGTAGCTGCTATTCCCATCAGCAATGATGGTACAACATTGGTGGCCATGGTAATGCCCGGAGCTAGTACCGGCGGAGTAAGTGTTACAACCGCAGGCGGTACGGCCAATGCTTCAGGAAATTTTTCAGTTATTTCTTCTCAACCCCCCAATGCACAACAAGGCAATAAATTGGTCGG
>JBJTTC010000091.1:0-8558 GCA_046079965.1 Sediminibacterium sp.
GTTTGTTTTTTACTTCCTCGGCTATTGCATAGAAACGGACTACCCGGAGGTATTTTTTAGGATTAACACCTAAGTAAAATTTGAAATTTCTTTCAATTGTTCTTTCGGATATATTGTATTTTTTTGTAAGTTCTTTCAAGCTGATGCATCCTTTTTTTGTATTGATTTCAGTTATCAAATTTACAAATGTTGTTGGCAGCTGTTTTTTGATATTTGTTTTGAAGTAATCTTCTAAAATTTCGATTCTTTTATTTCTCTCCTGCTGCTTTAATAAACGTTCATATAAATCATGGACATTATTTCCAAATAATGAATCTAGGCTATGGATTTGGGCTGCTATCTCTTCCATCGGTTTATCTATATATGGATATAAGCCATGTGCCTTTAATTTGATTCCAACCAGATTGACTTGATATTTTTCTGTCTTTACAAAATGCGAATCCATGCAGATGGCAGAGATTAGATTGCGGGGCAAGACTTTCCCCTTTTCGAGAAAATTATCTCCGAAGTTTAACACGATTACATTTTGACCATCCGGAAAAAATTGAATATTTCTTTGTTCAAATGATAGATCTTGTGATTCAACGAAAAAGAAATACTCAATAAGCGGATTTGTGGAAGTAACTTTATTTATACGCATGGAGATAGGTTTTGGTAAATTAGTTCTTTGAAAGAAGAATATATACCCCTACCTATTAGTATAAAAGTTTAAAAGAATATTACATTGGCTGAAAGAATATTGTATAAAAAATGTCAATTATTTAAAAACTTGGCATTTTTCCGTGTTGTTAGTCTTTGTATAACTTTCAGAAAATTAAGTAGTAATCTTTTCTTGAACTTATTTGGAGGAAAAGCCTGCTTCTATTTTTCTAGGTGCATCTGTCTATTTTAAATAAGTGGTGTTTATTTACATTAAAGAGGATCAGACGAATGACGGATTGCTTTGTATGGTTTAAATATGTACCGCTTGGCGCTTTACCGTAGGATTTTTTATTGTTTCGATTTTATTTTACTGGTGGAACTCGAATTACAGAATTAAATATTCTTACTGAACAGGTTTCTCTTCCAAAGATTACCCCTCCAGAGTCATTGTATTATATTCATAACATGATATTGAAATAATATTTACTTTGAACCGGCATCCAGCTTATAGTAATAAATGTAGGAAATGGCCAAAATACCAAGTACGATCAACGGAAAAAATGTTTGTCCTGTAAATCCATCTACTGCTCCGTGACTAATGGTGCCGAAAATAAAGTCGAAAGCAAATCCGGCATAAGCCCATTCCTTTATTCGTTTTGGAATTGAAGGAACAGCAAGTACAATGGCACCCAAAATTTTAAAAACAACTAATGCATTTCCAAAGTACGCCGGATAGCCCAGGTGCCTGATACCTTCTTTTGCTAATTCAGTTTGCGATGTGAGTGCTGGCATTACACCTTCCAATAAAACGATGATTGAAGTGGCAGTCCAGAAAATTACTTTGTCTTTTTTCATCTTTTTTATGGTTGATTCATCATCAAATTTATATTTTTTTCTTAATTAGATTAAAGTTGTATTTATTTATACATTTTTATTGAGATCGAATGCGCTAATTGTTTCCAAGAATGGAAAAACCCTTAGGAAATAGCAAATAATCTCGTATAAATCTTTTTTATAAAATTTAATTTATAGATATTGACAATACAAAATTTGTCAAATAAATATGTTTAAAATTGATTTTCTATTTGAATTTGACTGTTCTTCAGTTCTGTTTTATACAATCACCTCTCAATTATATTTAAATACAATTTTAATTTAAATGTGAATGATCTTGTGAAATCAAATAAAATTAGAAGTTGAATCTTATAAACGGTCCAATATTAATATTTAAATTTTTTGTTTCAAATGTATGCGACATGTCTATACCTATACCAAAGTGAAATGTTTTTTTAAAGGTTACACCAACTCTTAAAATTTGCGTTGATTCATTTTGGTCTGCTGAGAATAATAATTGAGAAGAAAAATTCAAGTTCTGACTTAATTTTGGTGTATAACCAATTATGCCTAAAATACTAGGTGCAAATTGGCCTTCAAAATATCCTACTGTTGGATATATTTGACTAAAAAGGTTTTCTTTTTTATTCAAATAGGAGAGACTTAAGCCAATATTTGGAATAAATAATTCTCCATAAAAACCTCCACCAGCCGAAAAACCTAACCAGGGGTTTAAGGAATAGGTGATTTGTGCCTCTAATGAGACAGTATTTAATGCACTGTTTTTATAATTTACTGTAAAGCGATTAAGATTAAAGAAGTTCCAATTTCCCGTGCTATCAAAGTTTTTGTCATAATAGTTAATGTAATGTGCTTCTTTGTTTCCTGCCAGTACTTCAATTGAATTCTGGGCTCTAGTATTTGTATAGGTAAATAAAATAATTAAGGTAATCAAAAAACTTCTCATGGTCGGTTATGGATTCTTTATTTTAATTGATTGAGTTTGAGGAATTGATTGACAGGTTAGAATAAATCCTTCTTTTATTTCTTCCTTGGTAAGGACCTGATTGTTAAGCATCATTACTTTGCCTTCAATACATTTCATTTTACACATACCACATAATCCGGATTGACATGAATATGGTAAAGGGATGTTTTGAGTTAGTCCACTTTGAAGAATTGTTTTATTATCTTTTGTTTCAAAACTGAATTCATTTCCAAATAGGTTAGCTGTAATTTTAGCGTTTAGATAATTTGATTCATTTTTATCTTTTGCGATTAAAAATAACTCGCGGTTAATTTTCTCTTTTGACACTCCTAAGTAAATAAGATCTTCTCGTAATTTTGTGGTCATCATTTCTGGACCACACAAGAAGAAATACATATTTTTAGTATCAAATTGATTTATTATTTCTTCCAATGAAATTCTTGTTATGTAGCCTTTTATCTCGTTGGTTTGACTTTGTTCTTCACTTAAAAAATATTTTACATTCAATTGTTGGGAGAACTCATTTTGCCATTTGGTGATTTTATCTTTAAAAATGATTGTATCCATACTTCGGTTGGCATAAAGCAACGTAATATGGCTTTTTGGCTCTAATTTAAGGATGGTTCCTATCATACTATAGATGGGTGTTATACCACTCCCACCAGCAATCATAACATAGTGATTTTGATTTGCAGGATCAGGTATAATGTGAAATTGACCGGATGGTGCAGTGACCTCTAAAGTATCTCCTATCTTTATATTCGTATATAAAAAATTAGTAACCTTTCCTCCTTTTATTCTTTTAATTGTCAATGTCAAATTATTGCCACTATTTGGAACTGATGAGATAGAAAAGGTTCTATAAAAAATTTCTCCTTCGATAGATACTTTAATGGTTATGTGCTGTCCAGCTGAAAAATCTTTAAAAATATAAGGGACATTGCAAAACTCTAATGTAAAAGCATTATTATTTTCTTTCCGAATAGCTGAAATTACTAATGGATAAAATCCTTTGACTGATTTATGAATTTTATCTCGTTCAAAAATATTGTTGTGTCTAATTTCATAGTCTGTGAATTCAGTTTTCATCCATCTATCCCACCAAGTAAAATAGAGAGCATAATTGCCATTAAATAGTTGGTGGTGCATATTATGATGAGTTGAAACAGTTTTAAATTTAAGTAAGGGTATTTTGACCCATCCTTTTGGATAAATTTCATATCCTAAATGACCAACTACATTATTTAGCATAGAAAATATTTGCCAAAGTAAAACTATCCCAAAGTTTAAGGGGATAATAAATGGTAAAACAAAATGCATTAGATTCTCAATTATTGCCTCTGATGGATGAAAAGCAAATGCTGTTAGTGGGGATGGATCTGTACTTTCATGGTGTACTTTATGAAAAAATTTATAGAAGCGAGGTAAATGCATAGCCCTATGACTCCAATAAAAAAACATATCATCGATAAAGAGTACAATAAAGAAACTAATTCCAAGCCACCAGAAGCCATAATCAGTAATATCAAAATATAATTTTGTATAACCCTTACTTTCCAGGAAGAGTAAGCCTGCATCCATAAGGGCAAAAATTAAAAAAGTAATTGATGAAAATCCCAGATCATGCTTAAAATGATGCATGTTTGCCCTCACTATTTCTTGTATTCTAATTTTTTTGAAATAATTCTTTCCAATTATCCAAAATATTAAAAAGGAGGGAACGGCAAAACCTGAATACCAGAGGAGATTTTCCCCATATAAATTAATGATGTTTTGTAGAAAGCTTTCAACTGACATTTTAATCAATTTTAATGTGTATTTGAATTACACACAAAATTGATGGATAGTGCAAACAATGTTTTTGATGTAGATTAAAAAAGTATTTGATCTAGATCAAATACCAATTATATTTTCCCGGCTCTTATTCTACTTAAAGTTTCTTGTGTGATATTTAGGTAGGAAGCGATATTACCAAGGCTTACTCTATTAGTAATGTCCGGATACTGTATTTTTAATTTTTCGTATCGCTGAGTAGCGTTAAGAAATTGTAAATCCGACAGTCTTTCTTCAATTTGTGATACATAATGCAGTTCAACAAGTTTTATATACCATAAGGCGAATGAATGATGTCTTTTAAGTAGATTTTGTATTGAATTATACTGAATCGAATAAAATTCACTATCTTCTAGAAGCTGAATGCTTTCAGCTGCAGGATCTTGATTTACAAAACTGGTTGTGTCCGTTACAACTTGTGTGTCTAGACTAAACCAAGTGTTTATTTCCTTTCCTTGGTCATTGACATAAAAGTATCTTACTGCTCCTTTAGTCATGAACCAAATATTTTTGCATATTTTGCCTGGTTTGAGTAATGTAAATTTTATGGGATATTCCAGGTGCTGAAATTCTGCTGTAACCTCATCTAAGACATTGGGTGATAGTGTATAAATAGATTGAATGATATTTATTAGATTAGCAGACACAAGTTTATTTTATAGGTGAATTGACTTATTGGTTACGTTTATTTATTCTGTAAGATAAATATTTCTAGTTTATACAACGCTGACAGGCATTTGAAATAAACTTACTGTAGCTTTGTGGTAATGGGAAGGAATTCCTATAGTATTCCTTAGTGAAAACAACCCCAAAAAATCAAAGCCACATTTGGTATAGTGGTTGATTAGTCCGGTATTATAGCCCACCATATCCATTCTAATTAATTGGTTTTTTGTTTGTAGCCGCATATGCTTTTGTCAAACCGATGTTAGTGGCTGTTTTTTGTCGTTTTATATATTTTTATGTTTATGCAACAAATCCAAAACAAGAATGTTACAAATGTTAATTTTTGCACAGTTGGTAAATATAAAATCAGATTTTTGTCGTAATAAAGAATATTGTTTACAATCACTAGAATGATGTTTAACAAACCAAAATAGAATAATCTTTTCCAACCATTTTTATATACACCAATAAAAGTTCCTGTCGTAGCAATTAGTCCAAATAACGAAGCCAAGTTTGTTATTAAGTCGTGGTTAAAATTTGTAAACAGAAAGAAGCCAATAAGCATTGCTAGTGTCCCACATATCTGAATTGTCAATTTGTAGTTTCTGTCAAGATTTGTATAGTTTGGAAATAGCCACCAAAAAAAAGTTAGTGTCGCACAAAGTATTAGCATTGCTGTCAATGCGATTGGTTGAGCAGAATTTAATTGTCCATTGATTGCTTTGTCATTAAGTAAATTACACCAATAATTATTTGTCCAACTGAAACCCACTGAATTTTTGTCAACCTGCGAACCTCCTGGATAGTAAAGTGTCGATACGAAATAGAATAATAAAAAAAGTATCGTACCAAAAATTGGTGTCAAAATCCAAAAGTGTTTTATTTCAGTCTGTTTAGTCAATTTCTGAATATTTATCAATTTTTGAGGGTCTTTCTAAAATAACCACTAACGTACCGGGCTTGACGCAGTCCGGGCCCGACATGAGCCAGGCTGGCGAAATTGGCTATCTTGCCCTTAAAGCCAATTTACGCCAGCCGTTGAATTAAAACAAACCTTGCGGGCCCGGATTGTGCCAAGCCTCATGTTAGGCGAAATCTTATTTCTTAACAAGTGTCACTTTTAAGTAATCCTTCACGATTAACCTAGCTTTATTTGACCCCAAATGGCCGTATCCATCCGGATTTCTGCTGTCAAATACGCCATTCAACTCTAATATCAAAAATGTGTTCCAATAAGATACATGGGCAGAATCAAAAAGATTCTGATATCGCCTAGGTACAGGTGTACCTGCTCTGTCATCCAACTCTACATTCAAGCTATTTTTGCAGCCTTTTATAGAATTCAATGCCCAATATTCGTCAACGCCACTATAGGCGGCTTTGATGTATACTAGCCGTCCCTCAAATTTTGCAAGGTCGCAAAAATCTATTACAGCGAGGTTCTTGTATGTTTTCAAACCATCAGTAGTCAACCTATTATTACACGAAAATGATAAGGTTAAAACGAAAACTATAATAATGTATTTACGCATCGATTTCGCCTAACGGTTTGCGGCTTTGCGAAGAAGTGGAATTCGAAGCAATAAACTGTCAATACACCACAAATGCTCAATAGAATTCCAATACTCAAATGTAGTACTAAAGCCCCACTTTTGGCAAACCCATGTTGGCAGTAGTTGTGCTCATTTTTAAGTCGTTGAAAAATATTTTTTGAAGACATATTTCCAAGGGATTATAAGAATATCTAGCACAACTCCAACAATAAAAATAGTCGTCAACTCTTTAGCGTCTTCAAACTGATTATTCCTCCATAATGGCAATGCAACTCCTATTAACCAAATGGATTTATAAAAAAATTGCAACAATAAAAGTGGTAGCATTTTCAAAGGTCTCCGTAATCCTAATATCATTAAAGTTGAATATGCTGCCCAGAAACTATATGCGACTCCATCTAATGGTTCCCAAATTTCTTTGTGAAAAATCAATTCTGTCCAAGCATCTCTACCTAAAAAGATAAACGCAAAAACATAAAACCCACGCATTAAATAAAGGCGATATTTTGCTACCCCCTCACAGTTTGTTTCATTGTCGTTAAAAAATTGTCCAAGTCTGTTTGTTAATCCATTTCCCATAATTTAGTTCTATTTTAGTTTGTCAAATGTTCTATTGTCAAAAGTGTGTATGTTGCAATTACTGCCAACGTTTTGCCGCTTTGCGAAGGCGGGGATTTTTAGTACTAAACTTCATTAGATGCACAAAGCTTGAATTTAGCACTTCACTTTCATAGAAGCACAAAGCCCCGCTTTTGCGAAACGGCTGTTAGCGGGTCGTTGTTTATTCATTCGTCTTTTTTAATTTCCATTTTTTCAGTCCGCCTATCAAAAATAAAAGTCCAATAAAGACAGCAATTAATGAATAGGTTATCTCCAAAATTTGATTTGCTTGTTGTTTTTCCAAGTCAAATATAAGTTCTCCAATTCCACGAAGAAGATAAATTCCTGCTATCGCAAAAATTACTTGTTTCAAAAGTGGAAGTGGTCTAAACTTATTGTCAGCCGAAAGTCCGTACAAACCAAAAATGAAAAATATAATTGCAACAAAAATTGTAAGCAAGTACGGCAATGATGAATGCGTTTGAGCAAGTTCAGTCATTTCTTTTCCAATTCCTGTAACTTCAAACATTTTGTCTGCCCAAAAAAGTCCAACAATATGTCCGATTGCAATTACTATGTTTATGTATCCGCCAAGTTTAAGCATAAGTCAAAATTAATTTGTTCCAAAGTAGAGTAGTCCGCTTATAAGCAACAGCAAAACCCACTGTCCGAGTTTTAAGTAATTTTTCGGAAACTGTTTTGAAATTGCAATTGTCAAAGCCCAAACCACGGCATACCCGAAAAAGTATATTGTTAGTATTTGCAATAATGTTTTTTCGTTCTCAAAGAAGTCTGTAAAGTTAATCAGTCCAAGTCCGATTGTAGCAAAAAGTAAGTCAAACGAAACCCAATGCCAACCACATCTTGCCATTGTCCATTTTTCTCTTTTTTGGAAATTTTCGTCATTCGCTTCTGTTGGTTCGTTTACTTTCAGTTCTTTGTCACCCACAAAAGTGTGAATAATGAAGGCTAAAAGTGTCAGTATGTTCGCTATTAAAATTGGTATGTTCATAATTGTATTATTAAATGTTTTGTTTAGTTGGTTTGTTGATTAACCAAAGAAGAATAGCGTTTAAGAGTGTCAATATTGTAAAAAACTTTTCAAAATATGTTTCGGCAAAAACATTACCAATAGTGTTCAGAACAAAAATTGTAAAGAAAACCCACAAAATTAAAGTCACTGTCTTCTGACCCAAAAAATTACGGATATATTCTCCCTTTTGTAGTAGTATAAAAATGAAAAATGAATTTATCAAGATGGAAATAGTTTCAAAAACATACATTTCTTCAACTGACTTTAACCGTCCACCCCAAGTTATCTCAAAGGGAATAAGTTTAATCAGTATCAACAAATGAAATACTGTTGCTAATACTGAAATGACAATTAAAATATTTATGTATTTATTTCTATTCATTTGTTCAATTTTTCTGTCTATTTATAC
>JBJTTC010000092.1:0-24926 GCA_046079965.1 Sediminibacterium sp.
TTTAAGATTAATAAGTGTTGGCAACCTTATATACTGTGTATTGACAATGATATTGGTATATATTTATTTCAGCGACCTTACAAAGTTGGGAGTGATATATTTTTTACTTGAAATAACCATTATAGTCGTAATCGTATATATAGAATTACGGGTTGCAACAGCATTTAAAAATAATAAACAGAATAATGTCACATGAAAAGTATTGACTGAATGAGAAACACTGCTGGTAACAGCCGTTTTGCAAAAGCGGGGGTTTCGTGCTTCTATGAAAGTGAAGCGCTAAATTCAAGCTTTGTGCATCTAATGAAGTTCAGTGCTAAAAATCCCCGCCTTCGCAAAGCGGCAAACCGTTGGCAGTAATACTAAAATGGACAAAACATGAAAAAACTAACCACAACTATAATTTGTAGAAACCTCATTGTGGCATTTCTCTCGACAATTTGTCTAAGTCAGTCTTATGGTCAGACTACTTTTACCAAGAAAGGAGAGGATGCAGTGTTTGTAAAAAGTGATATAGACAATTTTTGGAAAGCCTTTGATTTAATTGAAAAAGAAAAAATCCTACATTTAAACAACGAAACCTTCTACAACTAAACCGTCCACTTTCTTTGACGATATACAATCAAGAAAAATTTGATGTTGTTTTAATCCTATTCTATGTATAGAAATCTTATACAAATAATAGTAAGTATTTTACTGATAATCATTGTAGCAGCTTGTGAAAAAAAGTCAGTCACAACTTCTCCTGATGAGACAACGAATCCAGAGATTACAATCAACGCTGTTGTAACAGGTTATGAAATCATCTGGGGATTTGACTTCCTTCCCAATGGCGATATGATATTTGTCGAAAAGCGCGGTAAAATCGATCGCTACACAAATGGTGTCGTAACTGAATTATCTGGGTTTCCGGTTGTGCGAAGCAGTGGACAAGGCGGATTGATGGATGTTCGTGTGCATCCAGATTATTCCATCAATGGTTGGGTTTATGCCAGCTATGCAGCCACCGCAACCAATGGTACTGGTGAACTTCGCGTTGTTCGATTCAAAATTGCAGGCAATGCAGTTCAAAATGTAGAAACAATTTTCCAAACTGGTGGTGGCAATACTTGGAATGGTCATTATGGATCACGTTTGGCTTTTGACGCCAACCGTTTGTTGTATATAGCTGTCGGTGAAGGCGGGACAGGTAGTTATGGAGGTCCAAATGCCAGCAACCGAAATTCCTCCAACACAGCTTCACCCTGGGGGAAGATACATCGTGTTACTGCATCTGGTGGAGTCCCGTCTGATAACCCTGTATTACCCGGACAAACTACTGCCAGTTCTATTTTTGCATATGGTGTCCGTAATCCACAAGGAATGGTTATTCATCCAACTACAGGTGCAGTTTGGGAATCAGAGCATGGACCTAAAGGTGGAGATGAGATCAATATCTTAAGTACAGGTGCCAATTACGGCTGGCCTAATTATTCTCTGGGAATGAATTACGACAACACAATGATTTCACAGGGACATACCGCATCGGGGATTGTAGCACCTACTTTTTCCTGGACACCTTCAATTGGGGTTGCTGGAATCGCTTTCATCACAGACAATTCATTTAAAGCTTGGAAGGGAAACCTTTTGGCGAGTGGACTTGCTTCGCAACAACTTCATCGGTGTATAGTAAATGGAACAACCATTACCTCTGCCGAAGTAATTGCTGGAATAAATGGCAGGGTTAGACATGTTGCACAATCTCCGGATGGTTCAGTTTATGTGTCTGTTGAAGGTCCGGGTAGAATAATGAAGATAACCGCTTTATAAAAAATCCTAATTGAAATGAAAAAGTGTATCATCATTGGAGCCTCTAGTGGAATTGGTCAAGCATTAACAGAGTTGCTTTTGCAGGATGATTATATAATTGGCGTAACTGGTAGAAGGGAAAATTTATTGTCTTCTTTAAAAGAAAAAATCCTACATTTAAACAACGAAACCCTCTACAACTAAACTGTCCACTTTCTTTGACGATATACAAGTTGCAACCACCCCTTTTCAAAACCTGTGTCAATTTTACTTTTGATTATCAAAGAGTTGCAAGGGTCTAAAAAGAAAATGGAGGTCGAAAAATGACCTCCAGTCCATTATGGCTCCCCTTTTTTATGCTACATTTATTTCAAATTAACATTAAAATGAAAAAGTCAACCGTATTGTTATTTCTTTTGATTCCTTTTATATCCTTTTCACAAAAGGCAGACTACATAGTAAGTTCTTATTTAATAGAAGGGCCTAAGGCGCCTAATACTCATTACATAGGTGAAGCGTGGTTAAATGGTGTACTTCAAGGCGATGCCGAATTAAATTTCAATATTACTAAAGCAACTTTTAGAAAAAACTCCACCCTTGATTGGCATAAACATTCTACACCACAAGTTCTTATAGTTGTGGATGGGGAAGGTTATTATCAAGAAAAAGGCAAGGAGGCTATCATTATAAAAAAAGGAGATGTTATAAGATGTGCTAAAGACACCGAGCATTGGCACACAGCCAGTAAGGAAAACCTGATAACTTATTTAGCTTTATATGACGGTTCAAAACCAACTGTTTGGACAGAACAATAAACTCAAGAATACTATGACAGCGTTGCTAAGAAGTTGAGTGCTGAAAAGAAATAAGTTCAACCCTTTAATTTCTTAATAGTCATATACTCAATCATCACATTGTAGCTGCATCTTTCGTCTGTAAGGGGAGCAAAAATCAGTGTGAGATTGAGTGGGGAGTGTAAATCCCCCTCCACACTCACACTCAAACCCACACTAAGCGCATTCAATTCCTGATGCGCTTTTTTATTACAGGAAACCCAAAATAGCTGCATCTTCCATCTGAAAGAAGCACCGCACTTTTTGGCGGGGCTTTTCTATATTTATCAATGCTTTATGCGTCATCTAAATGCGTGTAAATACCTAATTATTTCTCCCACTTGATGTAGATATTTGGTTGGTAACAGCAGTTTCATAATATGTACATATATTTGTACATAAATATGTAATTATGATATCAACAACTCTATCAGATTTTCGTAAAGAAACCAAGCAATATCTTGACAAGGTTACGAATGAGCGTGAAACCTTAATTATTAATCGGGGTAAAGACACTGGCATCGTTATCATTTCTCTAGAGGAATACAATTCTTTGAACACAACACTACATGAAATGTCTTCCAGAAAAAACATGGAAGTATTAGATGCATCCATTAAACAGATGAAGGAGAGCAAACATTTTCGAAAAAAATTGATTCAATAAATGGTGATTACTTTCAGCGAAATCGCTTGGAATGAATATATATTCTGGCAAAAGAATGACAAACAGAAACTTAACAAAATTAATGAGCTATTAAAAGATATTTCAAGAAGTCCATTTGAAGGTATTAGCAAACCAGAACCTTTAAAATTTAAATACGCTGGATATTGGTCAAGAAGAATCGACGAAGAGCATAGATTAATTTATAAAGTAGAACATGATGAGATTTTAGTTTTCAAATGTAGATTTCATTACGATTAAAGGATTAATTCGAATAATTGGCTACTTTGTTTCATGAGAGGATAAAACCTGTGCGAGTGCTTGTACGCCGAAGGCGCATCAAACTACTTAAAGCCGGGACTCTATCTCAGTTTTTAGCAGCAATTGGATGATGGCTTCACTTTTCATAAAAAAGCAGATACCAAAACAAAAAGGTTATACTTGTATACTGTACCCCCTTTGATAATGAATATACTAACTCAATTGACCAAAAGCTACATATCTAAAGTCAACATGGGCTTACCCGTGTTTATCTTCTTGGCTTCAAAGATGTACTTTAGTGCTTCTTGTCAACATCCAATTTGATCAACACATAATCCAAATATGAAATATTTACTATCGTTCATTTTATTGTTGGTTTATCTCACCTCGACTGGTCAAGCTGGTCCGATTCGAAATTGGGTTGATGCAAAAATAAAGTACACTGATTCGAAAGGAAATGGGGTAAAGTTTATCAATAGCTTCCCCAGGGGCGGTGGGGTGGTATATAAAAATGGGAAGAAGTATAGCTACGTAGTTTTTTGGACTCGTGTCTTTAATCAATCTGCAGCGACTCTTGAATTAAAAGTCAAATTTCCGGAAGTTGCATTTTTAAAGAACCCTGACTCTTACATTCACATTGTTCTGCCTACAGCAACTATGAGTATGGATAAAGTTCAGACATTTGATTACGGACTTACCAATCTGCAATCATTGTTGAATGATGCATCCAATCAGATAAGTATCCTCCAGAGAAAGATAAAACCCAACGAAGATTACATTTTTTATACTGTAGTTTTCTTCCACATAGTAGGGTCGGGCCCTGCCAGAGTCAAATTTGAATTAAAAAACCAGGATTTATTTTATAAAATCAGTATGGGTTCAGACACTACGCTAATCCCTTGTGGTAGTCTTTATTTTAAAAAATAATTGAGAATACAATTCCTGTAATGAGGGGACAAAGTTCAGCCTCATCCTTTATAGGTATACAAAAGCATTGATTTAGTCGAAAATTCCGAACTTCATACATCGTCAACAACTTTCGTATGAAGCAACCATTTAGAATACTTAGCGTCATTTTATTTCTGTCTTACCTACTGCTATCTAGCCCTGTATTGTCTCAAGTCAATCAATCAAGTGATTATACAGCACTTGTTTCCCTATTCAAAGAATGGCGGACTTTTGAAAATCCTCCTCTGAGAAATGGGGCACCTGATTATACTGCTGTAACCTTCAATAAAAGATTACCTGGATTTAAAAAATTACAATCCAGATTGAATGGCATCGACACATCTGCCTGGCCTATTGAACACAAAGTGGATTGGATGTTGGTATGGGCTGAAATGAATGGATACGATTTCAATCACCGAATTTTAAAACCCTGGGCCAGAGATCCTGCCTTTTATAAAACCATCTGGACCGAACGCAGTGATGTCCCCGCACATGAAGGCCCTACCCACCATGCCATCATCGACACCTGGAAATACGCTTTCCCTCTATCGCCCTCAGATAAAAAGAAATTAATTGAACAACTTAAAGTGATTGAACCGCTGAATGAACAAGCCAAACTTAACCTAATTGGCAACGCAAAAGAATTGTGGGTGGCAGGTATCAGGGACATCCAGTCTCAAGTAAACGATTTAAAGGAATTGCTCGATAAACCCGGTGTGAAAGAAGACCCCTTACTATCTAAAGAAATAACCCTATGCATTGCTTCAACAGAGCAGCTCGTACAATGGCTGGAAGCAGGTGCGGCTAAAAAGACAGGCCCCTCCGGTATCGGAAAGGAAAATTATAATTGGTACGCTAAAAACGTCCACCTCGTTCCATTAACATGGGATGATCAGGTGATACTGTTGAAAAGAGAACTGGCACGTGCCTGGTCTTCCCTCAAATTGGAGGAACACCGCAACAGAAAACTTCCACTGCTTTCTGAGGCAAATACTGTTCTACAATATGATTCATTGAATGAAAGATCAGTGAGAAGTCTCATTCAATTCCTGGATCAGCAACAGCTGCTGACCATGAAAAAGTATTATGAGCCCGCCCTGCGGGAACATCAAGGAAGTTTTATTCCAAAAGAGAAACGGAATTTTTTCACCATTACGATGCATTACGATCCGCGTCCGTTGTTCTCGCATTTTTATCATTGGTTTGAATTGGCGCAAATGGATAACGACCCACATACATCTGACATTCGTCGAGGAGCATTGTTGTACAATATTTTTGATTCCCGCAATGAAGGCATGGCAACGGCAGTAGAAGAAATTTTCATGAATGCCGGACTTTACGATGCTGATCCGCAGGTAAGAGAGATAGTGTATATATTAATTGCCCAACGCGCAGCCCGTGGATTAGGTTCACTCTATGCCCATGCTAATGAAATGACCATGGAGGAAGCCGGGAAAGTTCATGCCGACTATACGCCCCGTGGCTGGATGAAGACCGAAAAAGAGTTATTGAAATTTGAACAGCATCTCTATATGCGACAGCCGGGCTATGGCACCAGCTATATCACAGGAAAACATCTGCTGGATGAGGCCATGACCGAATATGCCAGAAAAATGGAATTGGCAGGCCAACCATTTTTCATCAGGAATTTTTTGGACCGGATGAACCAAATTGGCTCTGTGCCAATATCATTGGCTGCCTGGGAATTAACCGGGGAAAATGGAATGATAAAAGAATCGAATAAACGACAATCATCAGATCCAATCTGAATAATTAAAAAACAGATCTTGTGCGCAAGATTTTTTATTCTATGTCTTTTATTGAGACTGCTTTTTTTCAATAAACCCAACATAGCTGTATCTTCAGTCATGAACGAAATGGGGCCATACATCTCCCCCACCCGCATACACTAACTGCCAGCATTGTAAGCCGGGAATTTAACCTGTCCTACTTTTTGGAGACCCAGGACTCCTTGCAAAAGAGATGCCAACCGGGAGGTATACTGGCAAGACCCGTCTTGAAGAAGGACAGATGATATTTTGTTTTTTCATCTCACCGGCAGGACAATCCATTTTTAATTTTCCTTCCAGCAATATTTTTTTCCACTGTTGTAACTTTTTGCTTCTGTCCCCGTTTATCTGGAAAACTATTGAATGAAACATCCTATTTTATTGGTCGTTCTGGTGCTTGTACACTTCAGCCCGGTTAAAGCCCAACTTAGAACCAAATCAATTAAAGCCAATCGAAATGTAATAGATATTAGGGAAGATAACCGGTTACTCAAAAATGTATGGACAATCTCCCCTGAAATAAAACCTGACATTTATTTTACTGATGCCAAAAAAGTAACTTTTTTAACTGACATAGATTCAATCTCCGCTTCAATTAATGCTAAAGATAGTGTCTTCAATTTTGTGATCGTACTGAACGGAAAAGATTCCGCAGTTACGCAAATCAAATACCAAATTTCTAAATTGTCGGTATTAAAGACCGCAGCAAAATACAATCTAACCGACAAAAGCTTTATCCTCAAATTTACCTACCAATCCACTGAAAATCCCAATCTGGTTGCGATTAGAAAAGAATTAAAGCTAGATTCAATAGCGGGTACCGGCTCAGAAATTTCGAAAATACTTAATGTAATGCACTGGCTGCATTATCTTATCCCACATGATGGAATGAATGATAATCCTGAAATAAAAAATGCCTTGAGCATGATCAATGCGTGCAAAAAGGAAGGCAGGGGGTTAAATTGTAGGGGACTGGCAATGGTTTTGAACGAATGTTACTTGTCATTGGGTATAAAATCAAGATATGTTACCTGTTTACCAAAAGATACCGCTGATCCTGATTGCCATGTTATCAATATGGTCTTCAGCAATGATTTACAAAAATGGATATGGATCGATCCTTCTTTTGACGCATATGTTATGAATGAAGAAGGTGAATTATTGGGCATAGAAGAGGTCCGCGAAAGATTGATCAATGGCAAACCCCTCATCCTCAATCCGGATGCCAACTGGAATAGACAACAAACACAGGTAAAGGAATTCTATTTAGAGAATTACATGGCAAAAAACCTTTATAGATTGGAAACCCCTCTGGTAAGTGAGTACAATACCGAAACGAAAGCAGAAGGAAAATTGATAAAATACGTACAACTGATTTCTGTTGCCGATATCCGAACAAATAAAGCAAAACAATGGTATTACACTAACAATCCCACATTGTTTTGGGCAAAGCCTGAATAGCAAGTTTTGTGAAAATAATTTTAGAGTAGACGACTGCACTATTTTAATTTTCGGTGCATTATTCTTCTCTAAGATGACCCGATATAAAAGTAAAAGAGATATCCTTCGATTGTATAACCATCTTTTAGTTTTTTGTATCGTCGTTTGATGGTTGTAGCGATCCATAATAATAAGATGCAGTGGCTCCGCCATCCATTAAAATATCTGTTCCAGTAATAAAAGCGCCCTTTTCCGAAAGCAATAATTCAGCAACCGTAGCAACTTCATCTGCCGTACCCGGACAACGAGCCGGTGATTGGGCAAACATATTTTTATAGAATGCTCCCCGGTGACCATTTAACTCATCAAGTGCAAGTGGCGTCATGATAATACCGGGTGAAATAGAATTGATCCTAGCACCCCGCTCGCCCCACTTGACCGCTTCAGCCATCACCCTTTTTACATTGCAACGCTTCGCAATTTGATAAGCATGAAGTGTATCTTTTATATTTTCTGATTTTAGCAAATCTAGTTGTAGTAATTGATCAGACTCAGTTGTAGCCAATAATCTGTCTTCCTCCATAGAAAGTGCCGGCATTTTATGTCCTGACTGGCTTGCAATGGTGACAGCAGAGCCGCCCTGCTTGATAACTTTACCGAATTGTTCCAATAACAGAGCGGTCCCAAATAAATCAATGAGTAAAATTAGTTCTATTGAAGCTTGGCTGGGTGAAACCCCAGCTGTATTGATCAACAAAGCAATTTATCCCCCTGACTGTGCAGATTTGTTTAAATGAAGTATGGATTGCCTTGAAGAAATATCAACCTCAAATGGTATTACATCAAACCCGGCTTCGGACATGATATTGGCAATTTGGTTGGCATTCTCTATTTTCCAATCAGCTATAAAATTTTTTTACCATGCCCCATTCTTCTTGCTATTGTCATACCGATTTGCCCTGCACCGGTTAGAACTAGTACGTCTTTGTTCATTTCAAAATTCCTTATAGAATACAATTTAATTAAATTTTGTGTCAGATATTCCTTCAAAATATTAGAGTAGCGTCTTGCAGCAGCAAGTTGATTCTTTTATTACTCTAACCACAAGTATCATATACCGCATTTTCAGGTTAATAAGAGATTCCGATATTGCTCCAACTTTCGTCAAGAAGGAGAGCAAAATCAGTCTAAAGGTGAATGTTACTTTAGCACTTGGAAAATGGAATGTGAAATTCAACACATGCCCCGGTGGCTCAAACACATGAACTCAAGTGCTCCTTAGGTACAAACTCTATTATTCTGCACCGAAGGTGGGTTTTACTAAATTATGGCAGAAATTGCTTTGCCTTTTTTTCAAAATTGAAATACCGCTGCAATTTTCATAAAATAGGAGAATCCCATACCTGAATTACACTAAGGTATTTGATATTTTCATACAAACAAGCACAAGCTTTAAAACCAATTTATTTTCGAGGTCAATAATTGAAAATTTTTATGTCTTCTAAAAACTAAATGCGTTTAAAGTTATTCAGCAAAAGTAATTTTCGATTTAGCAGATGGATATTTACTTTACAATGAGTTATAGATTCTTTAAAATTCAGCCCCAATCTACCCTAACTTTGACAACATAAATGAAGCTATTTTACACAATCTTAATGATGTTACCGATGATCGGCTCATGCCAGACTTTCCCTTCAATCGCAGACAAATACATATCTATTGACGGAATTAACATTGCCTATAAAGATGAAGGGAGTGGACAGATTATTTTGTGTTTACACGCATTGGGTCATAGCTCGAAAGATTTTTCAACACTCTACAATTTGCCGGTAAACAAATTTAGAATCATTGCACTAGATTTTCCTGGGCAGGGTCTCTCTGCAACCTCATCTATTCCGGCATCCTCAAGTTTCTACTTTAGCATTACGAATAAGTTCATAGAAATACTGAATTTAAAAAATATCATTGTTGTTGGAAATTCTATTGGTGGCGCTGTTGCAATTAGACTGGCTAACAACAATTTTAATATAAAGATGCTTTCTTTAAGCAACCCGGCTGGGCTGGACAAACGTGGGTTTATTGCCCCCCTTTTTTTAAATTATATGATTCACTTTTTTAAATCCGGAGCAAAAAATAAAAAGTCATTTCAGGTAAAATTTAAACGCTATTACCATAAGGTATTGATAACAGACAGCGCTGCATCCAGAAGAACTGAAATTATAAATAATTCCTATCAACTAGCGCCCTTATTGGTGCAAGGTTGGTCAAGTTTCAAACTTGATGAGGAAGATCTCAGACCATTGATAAAAAATATCCATTGTCCGGTATTATTTACCTGGGCCATGAAAGACAAGTTTGTCCAATTTATAAGAAATAAAAAAGCAATTGATGCATTTAGTAATCATACATTAATAAAATACTCCATAGGACATACGCCTTATCTAGAAATACCGGAAAAGTTTAAATTCGATCTGTTTCAATTTATTGAAAATAATGGAGATTTTCAATAATCCGCCTCTGCATAAAAGGAACATTCCTTCCCCTTAAAACAGAAGATACTTTAATAAGTAAGGATATATGTATTAACCTATTCAATTCCTTCCCTCTAAAATATCCGAGAAAATCAGCAAAAATGCATAAAGAAATTTTCACCTAACTTCCGCCAAAACCAGATAACTATATATTTAATCTACTTCCCTCTTTAATTCACCCCATACCTTGCTTTTTCTTACTTACATTTTTTTTTACTCTTTACCCCTGGCTTATTAAACCATTCCCGGTAGAAAGAGTCATAACTATTCTATTACTGATATTTAATTTGATTTTTTATGACTAAATTTTTTGGAATTTTAGCCTGCTGTTTCTTTATTATATCTTGCAAGAAAGAGGATTCCCCCGGAACCCCCGCCGACAAACCAAGTGAGCAAAAATCAATCAGTCTAACCATAGATGGGGTTGCAAGAAATTTCATTATTTACCTGCCATCGGGATATAACAATGCCGGAAAATTACCTCTGATTTTTGTAATCCACGGGGGTAGCGGAACCCCGGAAGGGATGACGAATATCGCTAACTTCAAACCCATTGCAGACAAAGAGAAATTCGCGCTGGTTTATCCGGCCGGGGTGCAGAACAACTGGAATGATGGTCGGCCTACTATTCCCAACCAACTTGGAATTAATGACATAAGTTTTTTCAATCAACTATGTGATTATACCATCAATAACTTTGCTGTTGATAGTAAAAAAATTTATGCCACCGGAATATCAAATGGTGGATTCATGTCTTCACGACTGGGCTGTGAATTAAGCAACAGAATTGCTGCCATCGCTGTAGTAGCAGCAACTATGGAAGCAACTAATATTGCTCCTAACTGTAATCCGGGAAGACCGGTTCCCTCAATATATATTCATGGTACAACTGATCCATTGGTTCCGTTTACCGGAGGACAAATGACTGCAGGCGGTACTGCCGGCGGAAATATTTTATCTCATTTCCAGGCCATCGATAAATGGATTACCATCAACAATTGCTCCTCCTCACCAACTATTACAGATCTACCTGACATAGCCAATGATGGCACCACCATCAAACAAAGGATATACTCCGGGGGAACCAATGGAAGCGAAGTTGTAAGTTATGTGGTTCTCAATGGTGGCCATACCTGGCCCCAGGGATTTCAATATCTGAATGAGGCAATCATCGGCAAAACCAGTCAGGATATGAATGCCTGCGAAGTTATATGGACTTTTTTCAAAAGATTTAGCAGACAATAATTGGTTTTTTTCTGTTAATGTTTCATTGCATCCAATTCAGTAAATTCCTTTAGGTAGTATTTCAATCAATCATAGCCGGTTCTTGAAGATACAAAGCAGCCAATGCATCGTGAAGGAAGTTGGCAAGCTGTATTAAAGAGCAATAAAAAATTCGGAAATCAATGATATTCCAACCCCAATTTTTATGGCTTAATTTCTTATGGCCTTGCTATGAAAAAGTAAAAACAATCAAATAAAAATCATCCCGCCCTTATTCAACGATCAAATCTGCATATATAGGTATGCCGGCTTTACTAAGTCCTTCTACAACAATCTTATATTTTTTTACAGAATCACTGTTATAGAAAATAAAACTTGTCTTGCCTTTATTTAGAATCGGATTTGGATTCCAATACAAACTACTCCTTTTATCAATAATATTTTTTGATTCCGTTGTTTCGTAAACGGGTGAAAAGTATTCCTTAGAGACAGAATAGCCACTTATTATTGTTTTATTCATTGCCTTGAAGTTATTGTTTGTATAAGCTTTTGTTGTATATATAAACATGCTTCCCGCTGTTGCATTACCAACTACAGATGGCGTTCGATTTACTTTAACCAAAGCCACGTCTTTAGGACTCAAGCTATTAATCTGATCTATTGAAACGGGCATTTCATTTAAAAAAAATGCGATGCTGCTCTTTACTTCCCCATTGATTGTATTGAGTGTTTCATAAACAGTCTCCATGAGAAGTGACGGATCGGTAATTCCTCCCTGGTATCGATTAAAGTTCACGGTAGGATTAAATATATCCCCCCCCACCGATAGGCCCGGTACCCTAACCTGTAACCACTGCCAGATGGAAGAAAAACCGGATAAACTATCAGGTATTAATGTAAAATCGCTGTTCTTGTACCAGTCAGAAACATATTCGTCTGTCAGCTTCTGCTCTGGCGTCTTTATTTTAGTATAAACAGTGACTTCTTTTAAATTGGTTCCGGAAACTGATGGCTGATTAAAATATTGATTCAACAGCATTGCCTTTTTTTCAGGTTGTAACTCTTCTGTCGTTTCAATATTTACCGATCCACTCTTGTGAAACCTGAGTGTATCTATATAATTCGGATAGATTGAAAGAGACAAAGCACCCAATGAATTCATCATTGACCCCTTATAGAATATACTTGCCCTTTTCCTAAAATTTAGGTCATTCAAAATGAATTGTCCCTTCTCTTGTATTTGAGCAGCAGCAATAATGGAAGTTGAATCATCCCCCTTCAATATAAAGTCTACTTTGGCATCTTTTATTATATTTTGTCTGGTTGTTTCTTCCTTTACGGCACCTCTAACGGAAATTCCTGTTTCAATAAAGTAACTCAGTTTTGGTAACTCATTGGCTTGAATATCTCTCCACGTAAATCTCCTCCAACCTTGAGTTAGCAGCAATAAATCAAATGCTGCTTTGTGCAGGCTATCATTGCTCTCAAAATAAAATCGGGGATTATGAACATACCCCTTCACTTCACTTTTGAATAAAAAGTAATCTGCTATATTGGGACTATTGAACTTTTTTTGTACGGTCTCAGCACTTGCGACAGAAATCGATAACAATGCAGTATCAGTTGAAAGTTGTATCGAAAAAATATTTTTTTCTTTTGCACTTACTCCCTTCTGCTTCAGACTAATTTCCGGAACAATTGCTTTTACTTTTCTAATGAACACAAGCCTTTCCGCTTCGGGAACAAAACCATCATTGAAAAGGGTGACATTCAAAACACCATGTGGAAGGTCTTTGATGGGTATAGCTCCTGCTGTTGTCGTATCCTCTAAAACTATTTTTTTAGCATAATAGGTTACTCCCCCAATATGACCTACCAGCCAAACTGCCGGTATATTTTGGTCATTCTCTATCGAGGAACGTTGAATATTAAAAAATAAATGATTGTTGCCATTTGTATTGAGAGATAAAACCAATCCGTGCTCTTTGATGATCGGGAAATCGGGTATGTACCACACTCCATTTACTTTAAACTTGCAGGTATAGGTTTTTGACCTGTTGGGCACAAAACTAAAAACGCCCATGCCATCGTGGGTTGCAGAGTCAACCAATATTGCTACCCCATTTTCTTCTAGCTGCAACTTTACGCTTTCGATTGGAAATCCATATCTGTCAGTTACTTTAAAAGCAACTTTAGATGATAATCCATTCACTAAAAATCCGCCTTCCGGAAACAAATGCACCTGAATATTCGGCGCCGGATTTTTTTGAATAGACTGAACGCTTCTCGCCGAAGAAAATATTTGCAGGTATTTTTCATAGATAACTTCGGGTGTATTCAACATCCACAAAGAATATATCCTTAATTTATATGAACCTTCTGATAAATCAGTCGGCACAAAAATATCGCCCTTAAAACTATTTTGAGATACCTTCCACATTGTCTTTACTACAGCACTGTCTTTTTCATTGATCAGATCTACATAAAAGACTCCGCTTAGGTTTCCCAACATATTATCTACTGTTGTATATGCCTTGAACCAAATATTTTCGCCGGTTGCATACCAATCTTTATCTGTGTGGATATACGCTTTTTCCAAAGGTGTAAGCTGATAGAAACTATCCAGCCGGTTCATTACCTGTGAAACAGATTGATTGTTTTGAGAAAAACCCTGAAACAATAGTAGCAATCCAATGATGGTGAAAACTGCTCTCATAGCAAAACTGATAAAAAAATACCCCTGGATAAGGGGTACTTGATAATTAAATTTACAATGATTTATCGGTTAAGGTAACCAGCAGCATTAATATTTCTCGGACTTACCTGGGTAGATGAACCTCTTGTTACAATCGTATAGACCCTTGTTCTAACAGGGAAAAATCCGTTTAACTGGACCAACGCTGTGGTTGAGCCGGTAGCCCTTATTTCAAGGGTGTCTGTTGTAGTAAGTACCCCATTAAACAGGTTGGCTACACGCGATTCAACAAAAGCCGAAGCTCCTCTATACGCCACACTAGATATAATATTTGCTTGTCTTCTCCTTGAGAAAAGATCAATTGAGGTGGCTGCACCACTGACTACATTGGCACCAAGATTGATCAATCGAATGGCATAATTACCGGTATCGGGAACTGCAAAATTATCCTCGTAAGCAAAAAATCGTTGATTCGGAAACGTATCTGCTGCCACCACAGTATATTTCTGCCATTTATTAAAATTAAAGATGGTTGATGCAACGGTATCTGCAGAAGTTCCGCCTGCTAAGCGAAAAAGAGCCCCTGCTACCCTTGTGGGGCCACTTGGAATAGCTGCATAATCAAAAATATTATTCCCGTTGGCACTACCCGCAAAGCTAATAGAGCCGCCCGGAAAAGCCCCACCGTAAGCTGTTGTAAAGGTCTGAGTAGCAGAAGATATGCCGTTCAATCGTACGCCATTGATAAAAAAGTTCATTGCAGCGGGAGCAGTGGCGGCCAGAACCGGTGAAACTGTATTGATTTGATTTGCAGATGAGGCATGTATGAATCTAACCATGGCCATATCAGCCTGCGTTATGTCTTGTTCTGCCCTATTGGTTACCAATTGATCTTTGGTACAGGCTGTCCAAAGCGCACCAACAAGTATAACACCTAAGAAATGTTTAAAAAAGTGTTTCATAATTGTAAATTAGAAGATTAAGGAATTTGAAACCATACTGGTTTGGTGTGATAATCAATTTCTAAGCCTCCAATCGTCCGAAGCGATTCAGCATTCCATTGGAACTCAACCTGCATACGAGGTCGCAATCTGTTCACCAGTTTATTGTTATTATCCGGAAAAAGATTGCTGCCACTCGGCACAACTAAACTTGGATAGGTTGTTGTTGAATAATTGTACCTGCGCATATCGACCCAGGTTTCAGTAAATCCGTGGAAGTACAAGGCTATGTACTTTTGGTTCATGATCATTGGTAATGTTAATGCTGCCGGTGCATCAGGAATAATCAACGGATTAGCTAAATAGGCTGCACGCATTGCCGGAGTGTGTCGCCTTGCCTGACCATCCGGAGTGGTGGTTGGGAAATTTTGTTCAATCATATCGAAATGTCCGGCTATTCCATTTCTATATGCCTGTAATGCCATATTCCGATCTCCCTTTATAAAGGCAGCCTCAGCTTTTAAAAACTGCAACTCGGTATAAGTGAGCACAGGCATTGGAGCGGTATTCCTGTAAATAAATCTTCCGGTATCCTGAGCAGGTATTGTAGCCCCTATTACCCCGTATGGATTTGGCACACGTTCTGTAACAGGTACAGAGGTATTTTCACCTGAAACAGGGTTAATGCCCCGATAAACACCATCCTGACTTGGCCACAATAAGGTGCCGATTCTGGGATCAACAACTCCTGCAAAAGGGGTTCCGGCAGCGCCACTCAATAAACCAACAATAAAAGAAGATTGTCTAAAGTTGGGCAAATTGCCTCTTAATTGCCCATAAAAATTACATTGATCAGAAATACCACCGGCAAATTTAAACATCGCGTCATCTGAAGCATTGGAAAATGCTAAGTCAACATATTTAATGACACTGTCGGCTGAATAACCTGTGGACTTCCTACTGAATCTATGAAAATTACGTGCTTTTACTCCGTAAGCGAACTTTAACCACCTGCTTTGATTGCTATTGTACATCCATACATCTCCAGGTAACATGCTGGATGAAGTAACTTTTGAACCGGTCATTTGTAAATACCTTGCGGCTGAGTCACAATACTGGAACACCAAATTATAGGCTAAGCTTTGTGACTCAAAATCAAAAGTAAGTCGGGTATTATCAAATGCCTGGCTTACTATCAGCTCTCCATATTGATCAGCAGCGGTTTGCCAGCTATAAGCAAACATTGCATAGGCAGCACCCACATAATCCCAGTTCTCCGACTTTTTACCTTCCTCTATTATGTAGCGCAAAGTAGATCCTACAGCCCAATAATGCTGGCGCCATACTTCACCGCCTGCGGTTCCATTGGTAATATTTTGATCCCAACCCATTCTATCCCAAACACTATTCACTCCCGAATTGACAAAATTCTGAATATAGGGTCCAATAAACCGGGAATCGAAAAATACGCCACGAGTCCAGTTATTCGCAATGGGGCCCCAGGCAGTTTGTACATTCGGAGAAGTTGGTCTGTTAGGATCTAAATATGCCTCCTCTAAGTATTTCTGGCAACTGGCTAAAGATCCGATCAGGATGATAGCTAAACTTACTTTATAAATTAAATTTATTTTTTTCATTTTGAAAATAATTTGAGGTTAGAAAGTAGCTCTTACTCCAATTAAGATGGTTCTTGGCAAAGGAACAGTTCCATAGTCAAATCCAAATCCACCTACACCGGGTGTTGCGGGGGTATTTGAATTTGTTAAAGGATCTAAGCCGGAATAATTGGTAATTAAGAATAAATCAGTACCGGTTGCATAAATATTTAGAGAGCTTATAAATTTAACTTTTGCCAGCTTCGCTTTAGGGAAATTGTAGCCAATGGTCACATCTCTCAATCGAAGCCATTTTATATCTCTCTCAATAAATTCATCTTCTGCAATGGTTGCCCAATAATCACTGCGGAACATGGGTGTTACAGAAATCGTATTCCGGGTTGGATTGGCAGAATTCACATTCGCATCGTTTAATACACCGGGGATAATCCGGGCCACTTCGCGATTAAGTGTTCTCTCTGAATAGCCTCTCCTGGTTCTGTACAATTCATTAACATTGAATATATCACCCCCATTTCTGTAATCCAACAATACACTGAAGTTCCAATTTTTAAAACTAAACTGGTTGTTGATGCCCAAAGTGTAATTAGGATTTCTATCCCCCATGGGTGTATAAATGGTATTCAAAAGAGGGTATCCTGTTGAAGGGTTAATGATTCTATCTCCATTCACATTCCGGGCATATGTCTGGCCGCCGATGGAGGTAGTTGTTCCGCCATTAAACATCGACCCACGGGAATTGGTGATCCAGGTATCTGAAACGTAGAATTCAGGCAGGTTGGCGGGCATCCTTAAAACCTGGTTGCGCATTCTGTTAAAGTTTAAGATAACATTCCAGGAAAAGTCTTTTGTTCTAATGGGAACACCGGTTAGCTGAATCTCTGTACCCCAGTTACGCGTATCTGTAAAATTTTGCGTATTCAATACAAATCCCGAGCCATAACTCAAGCGCAATAGCTGACCGATTTGATCTTTAACTGTTGTATTATAATAAGCAAAATCAATACCCAACCTGTTCTTTAAAAACTTGGCTTCGAAACCTAACTCATACGTGCTTTGGCGTTCCGGTTTTAAGTCGGGGTTAGGTGCGAAAAAGTCATAGGCAAATCCACCGCCCGAAGTGTTTTGTGCTAAGAAAGCTGCCTGATTCTGGTAGGGTGTTGGGAAGCGATTGGTTGCTGCAAGTGAACTTCTCAAACGAAAAATGTCTAACCATTTTTTAGTTGCTTCTTTCACTGCTTTGATATCACTAACTACAAAAGACAAACTACCGGAGGGGTAGAAAAAAGACCTGTTTTTTTCCGGCAAGGGGGATGCCCAGTCATTTCTTCCTGCAACGGTCAAATAAATCAGATCATCATAATTCAACGAAAATTCCCCAAATACGCCCATGATTCGGCGAAGGACGTTTCTCTGACGAAGGCGTTGGAAAGTGGGATTGGAATTGTCTAATGAATTAAAGTCGGGGATGAACAAGCTGTCGCCTCTTTGAGATGAGGTAAATGTTCTGCTGTCATCCAATGCAGTACCTAATCGCAGGGTAGTTTTAAAACGACCAAACTGTTGCTTAACAGAGGCAACAAATTGATAATTCAATAACAACGTATTCCAGTTGTAGTTTTCAATTCTTCCTCTATTGAAACCTGCACCGGAGCTCACAGATTGAGAGGAACGAGGATGTATGAAATTATTACCATTTGTTGCACTAAAGTCTGTTCCAATTCTGGCACTTAATTGTAACCAACTGGTGGCATCCATGTTTAAGTTAAGAGAGCCCGTGAAACGATTGTTTCTATCGGTATTTCTGTTAACCAACACATCATAAAAAGGATTATCTACATCGTTAACCAGCAGGTTTGGATTGACTGTTCTTTTAGATCCGTCGGGATTGAGGTAGTCAACAATGTTATCATCTACCGGCCATTGCCAAAGAGAGGTAAGCAATCCATCTTGTCCGCGAATAGGTTTATTAACGGTTGAATTGAAATAGGCAAATGAACTGGTAACATCAATTTTATTAAGCAATCGGGAATTCGCATTCAAACGCAAATTGAGGCGCTTAAAATCTGTCCGAGGAACAGTTCCTTCCTGATTGGTGTACTGAGCTGTAAATCTATACGTTGTTTTATCTGCTCCCCCCTCTAATGATAGATTGTGACGTTCCATTCTTCCTACCTGAAAAAAGTTTCTGGCATTATCATAAAAAGTTGTACCGGGGGCGAATTTTGGACCAAAAGTGGAACGTGTTGTAATATCAAAAACACCGTTATTTCCCTGATCATATACATTCTGGGTATTGGGAATGCGGCTTTGGTTCACAACATCAAAACGAATATTATAGTCATAAGACAATTTACCTTTTCCTGGTTTCCCCTTTTTGGTAGTAAACAACAAAGCTCCATTTGCACCCAACACCCCGTAAAGTGCTGCTGCCTCGGGGCCTTTCAGTACACTGACACTTTCGATGTCTTCCGGGTTCAAATCTGCTCCACGGTTGGTGAAATCAACATTTCGATTGGGGTAATCAGAAACAAGATTGCCTTGGTTAAAAGTTTCGTTGTTAAAAGGAACCCCATCTACAACTATAAGTGGCTGGTTACTTAAACCAACGGAATTGAATCCACGAAGAACAATTTGAGATGAAGCACCCACAGCCCCGGAGGTAGGAGTAATTGTAATACCCGGCATTCTTCCAGCTAAAGAAGAAAAAACGTTTTCCCGGTTAACTTGTGCAATCTCCTCCCCTTTAACTTCAGCTGTACTGTATCCAAGAGAGCGCTTATCTCTTTTGATGTTAAGTGCAGTAACTACCACATCATTAAGTCTCTTTTCATCATTTCCCAACTTAACATTTATGGTATTTTCAGCACCTACTTTAACTTCAACAGTATTATAACCTACGAAGCTGAATACCAGGGTTTTACCGGGTGCAACTTTAAGGTTAAAGTAACCTGCCGAATTGGTTTGGGTGCCTGTACTTGTACCCTTAATTTTTACCGATACGCTCTGTAATGGCGTGGCATCAGTCAGGTCAGTTACCAAGCCACTGACAACTTTTTCCTGGGCAGTAACTTGTAAAGCTGAGAAGCCTAGCAACAAACAGAGCTTCCAGGCGAGAGCAATTTTTCTCATAATAACGGTGTTTGATTGATGACAGTATTTCCGAACAACAAAGTGATCGAACACTGTCGAAATCGTTATGGATTGTTTCAGGATATGAAATTAATAAAAAAATGTTAAATGTGGAAAAAATATAATAATAATCCATTCAAATTCATGGGCTTACTGATCGCAAAGGCAAAACTGGTTCGGTCTTTAGCTAAAGGTCTTTAGTCTTTGGTAGGATGGTCACAACATTTAGGTGAATTTTTCCCTCCGAAAAGGGTCTCCGACGCAGGTGGAGGAAAAGCAGATCATTATTATCAATGATATATAGTGATAAGTTTAATTCTCTTTCATGCCGCAGGGTCTCCGCCTCCGGCGGAAGACCCTTCGGAGAAAAAATTCTTTTTATCAGGCAATTCAAGTAAGGCGAGGAATCTCACAGAGGAAGATCTAAAAGGTAAACCCGCTTCCTTTGCATTACCCAATGTATTGGTGAAGTTAGCGGCAGAATCGGACAAAATATTTACTTACTAAGAGGTTGATCCTGTAGATAGAATAATTTTCATTTCGCCAGTAAGAAATTCACCGGCACATGCAGGCGACTTCTCCAGGATTTTTCTGAATGATCTTGACCGGGCCAGTTTCGACTCATCCATCGGGTAGCAGGATATTTTTTGTTGACCATGATACTATCAACCTGATTTTGCAGGTCAGCATACATGGCATCTAGCGTCTCGGTGCCATGATCAAAATAGATGCGGTGTTTCCCGGGAGAAGGAAGGTTATTTTGTAGATACTTAAAAAATGCACCGGGTACCGGGTTATTATCCATAGAAAACAATCCGGGCCAATGGGTAGATAAGCAGGCAGCTCCACTAAAAATATCGGGATATTCACATAGCGCATATAGTGAAATCAAGGCACCCATGCTACTACCCGCCAAAAATGTATGTTCCCTGTCTTTTTTCGTAGCATAGGTACGATCAATGAATGGCTTTAATTCCCTGGTCAAAAATTGAAGGTACCGATCAGAGCAAATAGCTATCCCATTGAAGATCGATTGACCACCAACCCGATAGCCACTATATATTTTTTCCTGTGCAGTATCCGGTAATGTCTCAAAAGGTTTTTGCGGAAAGTATTCTGCATGGCGGGTCTTGCCACCATTCCAGATACCCACCACGATACAGTCCATTATCTTTCCTTGCCGCACCAGATCTGTGATCACTTCATCAATTCCCCATTCCTGTTTATTCCATGTAATGGTGCTGTCGAATAACATCTGTCCGTCTTGCATGTACAATACGGCATACTTTTTATTCGGTGTATAGGAAGCCGGCAGCCATACATCTACATGTCTGGCATCTACATAAGCAGAAGAAAAGTTTTCATGACGAATGATACGCCCCGCAACAGGGGCAGGAGGCTGTGCAGCAAGTTGAAGCTGAGCAAAGGATATAACCAGGAATAGGCCGAAATGCCTGAAAAAACGAAACATATAATGAAGATAAGTGATAACCGATTTTCTGTAAAATTATTTATCGATGTCCTTTGGTACTGAGTTACTTTCGACTAACGGAAGAAAGTGGCTGTTCTTCCTTGACAGATGCTTGGGTGGACTCGCGCTTTTTCATCAGAAATATTAAAATGCACTACCAAGGTGCACATCCGTGGCAAAAAACAATAATGGTTTCTGAATATTGAATTATTTTTTTGCTGTTGTCTCCGCAGACAAGACGCTCCAAAAAGCAGGGTCCTCTCTTCCTAAAGCCCAGACAGAAATTCCCCTCAGTTTGTATTGCTTCAGTAATTGTAATTTGGCTTGAAGGGATCGGGCATCTTCAATGTACATGTATTCATTCACCCCATCATTGTCCCATACCGCATAATGACATTTTCCTTTATCATCCCACTGCATTGTCGCATTATTTTTTGCCAGATAATGCTGCACGGTTTTATAGGGTATTTGCTGTCCATTCGAAAACCCACCCCGCTCTTCCGTATAATCGGGAAACCAGCGAACTGAATAACTGGGTACGCCCATAGATATTTTTTCTGCCGGAACACCTTCCGACAAAAGGAACTGAATGACCCTTTCTACCCATGTATAACCTGCTACCGGACCTGGTGGGGTTCGGCGGGTATGCTGGTCATAACTCATGATCGATAGGAAATCCCCATGAACAGCCATTGCCTTCAGGTCGTAACCTGCCCGCCAGCTTTCAAAAAGAAAATTGTGATATGGCGTCGTACCGCCCACTTTTTCAACCTGGTGCACCACTGCTGCCGATAGGGTTAATCCTGCTGCATGCAAAGCTTGTGCCGTCTCTTTGTAATACGCTGTAAAGCTATCCTTGTCGGAAATGTGCAACCCTTCGAGATCAAATTGCCACCCGTCCAGTTGATAAATACGCGCATACTCCAGCATCATTTGAATGGACCTGTTACGGGCAATGGGATTGCCAACAATCTGATGCAACAGGGGGGCAGTGAATCCACTATTGACAATAAGCGGTACTACCTGAATTTTATACTTTTTAGCACTATCAACGACCCTGCGATCCATCGAGCCCGACAGTACCCCATCGCGACTAATCAGAAAGGTTTGCGGACAAACCATCGAGATCTGCCGAAGGTTCTTGATAAAACTCTCGTAACTATCCGGCGTATCCGTCATGTAAAAAATATTCTCGGACTTATATTGAGCAGAGCTACTAAGTAAGCAAAATACTAGGACTGTAATGATAGGTATGCGATTCATAAAATGGTAGTTGAATTAGATTAAATATACAAAATATTGCTGCATCAGCCCTATGATTGCTTTACTCATACTGCAATAAATCGAAAACTGATCACTGTTAAAGCAGACCCCTGCCTGGATGCTCTAAACAATTTATCTTCACCAATAAAATGTCAATAAGAATGGTTATTGATAACCCTTTAGGATTATATCAGTGAGCCCCATGAAAGTGATTTATCTTTTTTATTAATTCGAAAGGCTTGTTTTTACAATACTTAAAATAGGAAAGTATGTTGTCCGGAAATCTTCAAAAGAAATTGGCTCTTTTTCTTTGCGTATTCCTCTCCTGTGTTTTCGCTAAAGCACAGTTGAATGATCCTTACGTTAGGGTGGCAAAAATTACTGTTGATTCAACTCAACTGATATCCTACATGAATTATCTAAAGGAGGGCTTAGAGGCCTCCATAAAGAAAGAGCCGGGTGTATTGAGAATGTATGCCGTTGCTGAAAAAATCATCCCCACAAAATTACCATCAGAGAAAAACCCTGTACCGGTTGTAAAGTACAATTTTTATTTGCAACTATGTTGCATTTAATAAAAAAGGGCTAATTTGCAACATTATTGCAAATACATGTTGTATGATTATACTCAATAATGTCAGCAAATCCTTCAAAGGAAGCGCGGCGGTAAAGAATCTCAGTGTTGAAATAATGGAGGGGGAGATATACGGGCTCCTTGGTTCCAATGGTGCAGGAAAGTCGACAACCCTCAACATGCTGCTGGGTTTTCAACGGCCAGACCAAGGAAAAGCATTCATCGATGGGCTGGATACTTCTGAGCATGTTAAAGAGGTCAGGTCACTGACGGGATATATTCCCGAGAGTGTAAGTCTGTATCCGTATTTGACGGGTATAGAAAATCTGGCATATTTCTGTACTATCTCCGGAAAGAAATATTCAGAACAAGAATTGGCGGGCTTTCTCACCGAATGTGGCCTGGATTCGGCTGCACATAACAAAAGAAGTGAAACCTATTCAAAAGGTATGCGCCAAAAAGTTGGCATTGCGATAGCGTATGCCAAGAACTCCAAGGTGTATATTTTAGATGAACCCGCTAGCGGTCTGGATCCGGTAGCCAGCAATGAGTTGTCTATACTGTTAGTCAAACTGGCTTCGAGGGGAGCTACCATTGTTATGGCATCACATGATCTGTTCCGGGTGCGAGAAACCTGCACCCGAATTGGGATAATGAAAAGAGGCACACTTGTTAAAGAAATGATGTCTGCCTCCGTTTCAGCCTCTGAGTTAGAAAACATCTATTTGGCTTACATGCAAGACTAAATCAGGCAACATGAATACGATTGTAGTAAACGAATGGAAAAATCTGGCAAGAGACAGGGGGTTGCTGATGGCCTCGATTTTTTTTGCAATAGTGCTGATAGCCGTATCTATTATTTCTGTGGAAGAGGTAAAGCAGTCGAAAGATAATCAGCAAAAAGCGCAAAACCATATGCGCGAAAAATGGGAATCAATCGATTCAATGAATGCCCATTCTGCGGCTCACTATGGAACTTATTTGTACAAACCTATTTCAGCTATTGGAAACTTTGATGAAGGTGTCTATAGCGTAACAGGTAAGGTATTGAGAATAGAAGGGCACGTTCAAAATGAAATTGTTTACTCCGAAGCATCACAGTCCTTGCTAATGTCAAAATTTGGTAAGCTGAAAAGCTCGCTCATTCTTCAATACATAATCCCCCTTCTGTTGATCTTCCTTGCATTCAATAGCATGAGCAATGAGAAAGAATCGGGGAGGGTTAAACTCTTATACTTACAGGGTGCGAACACTGCACAATTGATCTTTTCAAAGTCAATTGCAGTCTGGATGTATGGAATTTTACTCCTGTCGATTACGTTTTTCGTACAACTGCTATGGCTGCCGCCAGACTATGACCAGACACAAAGACTGCTACTACTTTTTGTCGTCTTTGTACTGTATTACTATATAATTGTCATAGGCACTATTTATTTATCGGCTAAACTAAAAAACAACACTGCAGTTCTTACAATGACGCTCGCAGGGTGGATGTTATGGACAATATTTTTGCCAAAAATTTTGGGCAATACGAGCGAAAAGGCTTTTCAGCTTCCGAGCCGTCAAGCTTTTCTAACTGCCATGCAAGAAGATCGGGCAAAAGGAATAGATGGGCACAATCCTTCAGACAAAAGGGAAAAAGAATTAAAAGAAAAGGTTCTCAAAGAATACAATGTTACAGACGTAAAGGACTTGCCCATCAACTATGATGGAATCAGAATGCAAGCAGACGAGGAGTATGGTAATCAGGTATGGGAT
>JBJTTC010000093.1:0-11356 GCA_046079965.1 Sediminibacterium sp.
TATTGGGTTGGTGAGGAAGTTTATTACTCAGTACCATCGGGAAATGTGATAGCAATGCGACCAATTATCTTCCCAAGAAACAGAAATGGTTCAGGTAGTTGTGGTTGTACAATAAGAGTAAAGTAATCAAAACTTAAAAGAAAATATCACTACTGTCCGGTTAAATTAGATTGATTTTCAATTGAATAGAGTTTTGTTCTTTGACATCTTGATATATTGGATTTTCAAAAAGACTGGGTAAATGGGTTTTATCTAACAGTGACACACTCATAATTTGAAGTATTTCATAAGGCGATTGTTTCAGTTTTAGTTTGGCCTTAATAATTGCCACAAGAGTATAGGTTATGATTGCAATATAAATTTGAGTTCTAACAGCATTTTCAGATATCCCCCAAAATGATTTAATTTTTAGATGTTGTTTTATCCATTTAAAAAACAATTCTATTTTCCACCTGTTTTTATAGAGCATAGCGATTTCTGTGGCTGGTAATACCATATTATTTGAAAGAAATACGTAAGATTTTTTTTGATCGGCATCATAAAATTTTATTCGTCTTAATTCTTTTTCATATTTTTCTAATGATAGAGGCCCTTTTAATCTAATTTTTTGGTCACAAATAATTCCATTGTTCTTTTCTGACTTCTCAGCGGATACTCTGATAAATGAGAGGTTTTCTTTTGATCTTATTACAAAATACGAGTCATGTTTATCAATAATAGCCATTCTGTCAAAGTCAACGTAGCCGCGGTCCATAATATAATATCCACCTTTTTCATAATCAATAAAATCCAATCCATTAACATCATGAACACTTGCAGGTGTTATATGCATAAATACCGGAATTGCAGTTCTAATATCTAATAATGTATGTAATTTAATTGCTCCTTTCGCTCTTCTGAATGTTGCCCACCAAAAAACATTTAGACAAAGATCAATTGTTGTTGAATCAAAAGCATAAACGTTACCAGTTATTGATTTATCAAAATCAATATTTGAAACACATACTTTTTGAGCTTCTGCAATCAGTTCATATGCATACATTTCAAAAATTTGGCAATTACGCTTTTCATTTGCTTCAGCAAGATTCGATCTGGAAATATTTTTGCCAAATCCTAAGTGGTAATGCTTTGCTTTATGAGCTGTTAAGCAAACAAGTAAATCACGAA
This sequence comes from Sediminibacterium sp., assembly GCA_046079965.1. Lineage (GTDB taxonomy): Bacteria > Bacteroidota > Bacteroidia > Chitinophagales > Chitinophagaceae > Sediminibacterium. The sequence continues at coordinate 1,168 of JBJTTC010000093.1, forward strand.
GACTTTCACGGTTGCTTAATTGACCAAACATCATGCACATTAACTGATTCCAACAAGTAAAATGCTTAACCCATTTATCGCCTTGAAAAGAGCTCACACATCGATCAAATATTCGTGTAGGCAGAAAAGTGACAATTTGCGAAAAAACATATTTGCCTTGATTCATAAACAAACTGATTTTCAGTAAGTTATGAAATCGCTCATTTCAAATCGTCACCGTGATATTTTCACTTGAAAACCAATATAGACAAGATTTTCAAAGAACTTTAGACTATTTTTACCGGACACTAATGAGAGCAAATGTATAATTACTATTACTCGATCTTTAATTTAACTGCCGCTTCCTCTATTACAGGTGATGTACCACCGGGCAAAATTCTTGGGAACGTAGTAAATATCACTAATCCGAAAAAAAATGCCCTGGGCTATTTCGGAGCATGTAGCATCTCCATAAAATCTAAACAACTATAACCAGGGCATTATATTTCAATCTAAAGCTCATTTAAATACCCTTCTTTCTGAAACCTTAAAAAAAAATTTGGAAAAATGAACAGCGTTCATTTATTTTGCATCTAAAGGATATCATGTCGATAGTTGAACGCAAAAAGAGAGAAAAAGAGGAAATGCGCAGAACCATTCTGGACGCAGCCAAAGAGATATTCCTTGAAAAAGGATTCCGAAGTGCAAGCATTCGAAATATTGCGGAAAAAATTGAATATAGTCCGGGTACCATCTACCTCTATTTCAACGATAAAGATGCCATTTTTCATGCCTTGCATGAAGATGGCTTCCAACGGATGCTGGCCATGATGCAACCCCTCCAACACGTTGCCGATCCTATGGAAAGACTTGTGGCAATGGGTAGGGTATATATGGAGTTTGCCTATCATAACAAGGAACTCTATGACCTGATGTTCATCATGGAAGCACCTATCCTGGCAGAAGCCAATCGAGCCAAATGGGAGATGGGTGACCGAACCCTCAATTTCCTAAAACAAGTACTGGTCGAATGTCAGGAAAAAGGCCATTTCAGTGGGATGAATATCGATTATCTCTCCTATACAATTTGGTCTGCCCTGCATGGAATGTGCGCACTGTACTGCCGAAACCGATGCCAGGCATACGAACATGTGAAAGATACCGACCTGCTGAAAAATGGTAAGGACTATTTTATTTCAATGATCCTAAAAGCCTGATTTTTTTTGACTATTATTAAACACTGTTCATTATATTTTATATGTTTATTCATAATCAATTTTCCTCCCCGCAGGGCTTTGTCGCTACACAAATTCATCCACAAAGTCAGTCCAAACATGCACAGATAACAAATGAAAAACTGCTCACCCTGCATCCTATTCCCCTTCATTCTAAAGTACCGATAACCATGAGAGCAAGTAGAAAAAAAATAATAGCATCATTGCTTTTAGTATTACTGAGTGCAACTGTCGATGCCCAACAAGTGTTGGATCAATACATCAGTGATGCCTTTAGTAATAATCTGGTACTGAAGGAGAAAAAAATTGCACTGGATAAAAGCTTACTGGCCATCAAAGAAGCCCGCAGTCTTTTTTTACCTACTACCTGGTTTGAAACTCAGTACACACTGGCACAAGGTGGACGAACCATCAACATACCGATTGGCGATCTGCTGAACCCGGTTTACAATACGCTGAACCAGTTGACCTCCTCCTCGCGTTTTCCGACGATTCAAAATGTAAAAGAACAATTTCTTCCCAATAACTTTTATGATGTTCGCATCAAAACCACAATGCCTCTGATCAATCCGGATATCAGTATCAATCGGAATATTAAGCAGCAGGAAGTTCAGCTCAAAGAAAATGAGGTTCTCATCTACAAAAGAGAACTGGCCAAAGAAATCAAACTGGCCTACTATAATTACATGATGAGCGAACAGGCTGTGCGCATCCTCGAGGGGACACTAGAGCTCGTGCAACAAAATCTAAGACTTAATCAGTCATTGTTAAGCAATGGAAAGAGTTTACCTGCTTATGTTACGCGGTCGGAAAGCGAAGTACTCAATGTTGAAAATCAGTTACTTTCTGCCCGAAACAGTGTCCAAAATGCATCTGCCTATTTTAACTTCCTGCTGAACAAACCACTGAAAGAAAAAGTAGTCAGAGAAGAAACAGAAAATATTGACACCCAATTACAATCTATCCTTACGACTGAGAGCAACATCAATCAGCGGGAGGAATTGAAATCCATTGGCCTGGCTAGTGCGATAACAGGCAATGTTTTAAAAATGAATCAATCTTTTGGTAAGCCCCGCCTGAATGCCTTTGTAGACCTGGCGTCGCAGGGTTTTGATTTTAAAGTAAACAGAAGTTCATTCTTCTATTTAGCAGGAATCCAATTACAATTCCCCATTTACACCGGAAAACGAAACCTGACAAAAATTGCACAAACCCAGTATGATTTACAGGGCCTCCGTCTTAATATGGAACAAGCACAACAGCAATTACAACTCGCTGCATTGCAGGCGTGGAACAATGCCAGAAATGCTTACAATGCATACCGATCTCAACTCAAGCAACAGGAGGCAGCTACTCAATACTTCAAGTTGATGGACCGAGGATTTAAAGAAGGAGTGAACAGCTTTATTGAATTGCTGGATGCCCGTAACCAATTGACAACCTCCCAACTTCAGCTCAACATCAGCAAGTACAGGTTTCTAGCCGGTATAGCTGAATATGAACGTCAAACCGCAGGATATCCAATTCGCTAATCAACAATCAACCTATCATCTTCCACCTACAAATACTACAACTTTATGAAAGGACTATTCATCTTCACTTCCGCCTTCCTGTTGCTTTCGGCTTGCGCTGAAAAAAAACAAGAAGCCAAAGAAAGCAAAGTCAGTCAAACAATACCCGTAAGAATTGCACCTATCGGTGTATCCGACAGGCAGAATCAGATTGCCACTTCCGGACTGATATCTACTGAAAATGAGGCTCGCCTCTCATTTAAAATCGGTGGAGTGATACAAAACATCCTCGTAAAAGAGGGTCAGAAAGTACAAAAAGGACAATTACTGGCAGTTTTAAACAATACTGAGATAGGTGCTCAGGTTCAACAGGCGGAATTAGCAGTTGAAAAAGCACAACGAGATTATACCAGAGCATCCAACCTCTATAAAGACAGCGTAATTACCCTCGAGCAGTTGCAGAACAGTAAGACCGGACTCGAGTTAAGCAAGCAAAGTCTTCAGCAGGTATTATTTAACCGTCAATTCGCATCCATCTATGCCCCTGCGGATGGCTTTATAGTAAAAAAACTTTTAAACATAGGTGAGGTTACCGGTGCCGGTACTCCAGTGTTGGTGATGGGTTTATTGGGAAATAGCAGCAGATGGGTACTTCGTGCCGGTGTAGCTGACAAACAATGGGCAATAATAGAAACAGGCAATAAAGCAAAAGTAACCACAGATGCTTATCCGGGCAGATCGTTTCAAGCGCTGGTGACCAAAAAAGCATTGGCAGCAGATGCATCCAGTGGATCTTTTGAGATTGAAATGGTAGTTGAGATGAATGGTGCACAACCGGCTGTAGGCATATTTGGTAAAGCCATCATCACACCAACAAAATCAATAAAAGGAGCTAGCATTCCCTATGAAGCTTTACTCGAAGCAAATGGTCAAAAAGGTTTTGTATTTGTTACCAACGATCAAAAAACTGTTCAACGAATAGAGGTAACAATTGCATCATTTGACAACAACCGTGTCATAATTTCCTCCGGTCTGATTGGTTACAATTTTGTTGTCATATCCGGTAGTCCCTATCTCAAAGATGGCTCATCAATTACCATTACCCAATAAGCAATACATCATGAACTCAACTTCATTTTTTGTCAAAAACTGGCAATTCACACTGGTACTCTTTATAATGGTCATTGTAGTAAGCATAACAACGATGCTTTCCATGCCGAGAGCAGAGGACCCGGAAATAAATCCACCTCAATTCCCCATCATTGTTGTATACCCCGGTACAAGTCCGATTGACATGGAAGAGTTGGTAGTTAAGCCAATAGAAAAGAGAATAAGTGAACTCGAAAATCTAAAAAGAATAAAAACAGTTATCAAAGACGGGGTGGCGGAAATAATGGTTGAATACAAATATTCAAGTAATGTTAACGACAAGTACCAGGAGTTGGTCAGGGAAGTAAATTCTATCAGAGATCAGTTGCCACAAGATATCTATAGTCTGGAAATCCGAAAGGTAACACCTACTGACGTTAGTGTACTACAACTTGGGCTCGTTTCAGAAAATGCCTCAGAAGAAAGATTAAAATTTTATGCTGAAAAGCTAAAGGAAAAACTAGAAAAGATTCCCAGCTTAAAGAAAGTGGAATACCATGGGGTGCCTGATCAGCAGGTTCGCATTGACCTGAATACCGATAAAATTGCACAGTTACGAATTCCATTGAATTACATCATAGGAAGCATACAAAGTGAAGCTGCCAATATACCTGCAGGAAGCATTAGGGCCGGAAGCAAAAATTTTAATGTAAAAACGAGTGGAAAATATAAAAATATAGAAGAAATAGAGAATACGGTAGTTTATTCAGCGATGGGAAAAACGGTTATTCTTAAAGATCTTGCCAACGTTTCTTTTCAATATGAAGAACAAAAACATTTTATTCGGCTGAACGGACACCGGGCAGCACTTGTAACAGCCGCTCAGAAAAGCGGTGAAAACATAGCACGAACCCAACAATCATATATCCCGGTAATAGAAGAATTCCAAAAAACCTTACCCAACAACATTCTGCTGGTTCACAATTTTGACCAAGCTGAAAATGTGGGGAGGAGATTAAGCGGACTAGGTTTTGATTTTATCATAGCCATTGGATTGGTACTTATCACTCTCCTACCCTTAGGTTGGCGAGCTGCATTGATTGTGATGGTAGCTATTCCGCTTTCCCTGGGTTTGGGAGTAGTATCCCTGAATTTCATGGGGTTCTCATTGAATCAATTAAGTATAGTGGGTTTGGTTGTTGCTTTGGGATTGTTGGTCGATGATAGCATTGTAGTAGTAGAAAACATTGAACGCTGGTTAAGGGAAGGGCATAGTAAAAAATTTGCTGCTGTCGAAGCAACCAAACAAATAACCTTAGCAGTGGTAGGAACGACCGCCACACTCGCCATTGCTTTTATGCCGCTGGCGCTTCTGCCGGAAGGATCCGGGGAATTCATCCGATCATTGCCTTTGGCAGTTATTTCATCGGTTATTGCCTCCCTGATTGTTTCACTCACTATCATTCCTTTCCTTTCCAGTCAAATTCTTACCACTCATCAACACCCGGAGGGCAATATTTTTCTTCGGGCCTTAAAGAAAGTCATAAGTGGCAGCTATACCCGATTGCTTAATTTTTCATTAAAAAATCCTATCATAACCTTAGTTGCTGCATTTGGACTATTTGTAGGTTCATTAGGTGTATTCGGCATGATTGGGTTCCGCTTGTTCCCCACTTCAGAAAAACCACAATTTCTTGTTAACATCAATATGTCTCTGCAAAGTAACCTGGAAACAACGGATGTTTTGGCGAAACAAGTAGAAAGTGCATTACTCAATGAGCCGCTGGTAGAATTTGTAACCACTAATGTTGGAAAAGGAAATCCACGTATTTATTACAATGAAATTCCTGTCAACGAGAAAAGTGATTATGCTCAACTCTTCGTTCAGCTAAAAAAAGAGGTGAGTCCTGTAGTGAAAAAAAATCTCATAGAGCGCTTCAGGAAAGAATTCATGAAAATTCCCGGTGCCCGCATTGAGGTAAAGGATTTTGAGCAGGGCCCACCGGTAGAAGCACCGGTTGCCATACGCGTTAGTGGTGACAATCTCGATACATTGAGAAAGATGGCAGCTAAAGTCAAATCGACGCTCGCTGCTATCCCGGGCACTATATATATCAATGATGAAGTGGATGTACTCAAAAGTGATATGAGGGTGCAGATCAATACAGAAAAAGCAAGAAGTCTAGGAATACAGACAGCTGAAATTGACCGAACCATCCGGATGGCAATTAGTGGAATAGAATTGGCGAAATTCAGCAATGAACAAGGTGATGACTATACCATTGTGCTAAACACTCCAAGAGATCGTTTTGCTACAGTAGAAACCTTCAACAATATCTTTATCAACAATGCAGGAGGAATGTCTATTCCCCTCAACCAGCTTGCGAATATATCTTTTGAGACCTCACCCGGTGTCATCAAACACCTTAACAAAAAGAGATATGTAGTTATAACGTCTTATACTGACAAGGGTGTTTTGGCTCAGCAGATTAATGAAACTTTCAAAGAAAAAATGAAAAATATCCAACTCCCGTCAGGATATGAAATGCAGATTGCCGGGGAAGCTGAAAGTGAGGAAGAGGCATTTGGTGGTGGTTTCCTGACCGTAATCATTGCCACAGTTTTTCTTTTTATCATGGTTTTAATCTTAGAATTTAAGACATTCAAAAGCACGCTTATTGTATTAAGTGTAATTCCATTGGGTATCATTGGTGGTGTAACGATGCTTTGGCTAAGTGGTAATCCTATGAGTTTTGTGGCGATCATTGGCTTTATTGGACTAGCAGGTGTAGAGGTAAAAAATTCGATCTTGCTGGTAGATTTCACCAATCAATTGCGCGAACAAGGAATGCCCCTACTGCAGGCAATCCGTGAGGCAGGAGAACTACGTTTTCTTCCCATTGTACTTACAAGTTTAACAGCTATCGGTGGATTAATTCCTATTGCGCTCAATAGCAACCCACTGATATCACCTCTCGCGCTGGTTCTCATTGGTGGCCTCATCTCTTCTACCCTATTATCTCGAATTGTCACACCGGTTGTATACCTACTGATACCACCTAAAATAGAAAATAAAACAGTCTAAAATAGTTAAGTATAGATTTTTAAAAAATCAAATTCTTGTATTATGCCATCACAACAAAATTTAAAAAGGATCCTAAGTCGTCTGCTACAGCTACCACCAACCATGTTGACTTCAGATACCCGACTCAGAGAAGATCTTGGTCTGGTTGAATGGGAAATGGTTTGGTTGATCAATCAATTGGAAAGGAGGTATCAGATAGAGATTAAAGACACTAATTTTTCATCCCTTTCCACACTACGTAATCTGGAAATGATGGTGAAAAGAAAAAAAACCAATTTGCTGGAGACACAGCATCAGAAAAAAGGTAAAGAAGTATGCGAATTGATATAATAGGTTCTTAGCCGAATGAACAGCTTATAATAACCCATACCATAATGGTGGTAAAAAATAGATGCTACCCATCAACCCAATGTATATTCTGCCAACATGCCTTTTCAATTCAAACCATATGAACTCCGCGGGAACTTGCATAGGAAGCAATACTTTGAGGGTTGGTTTCAAAAAATCTATCTGAAGGAGTTGCAAGTATCGATGATCATTATTTATGGCTACGCAACCAGGAACACAGCGGATACTACAGGTTTTATTTAGTTGATCTTACCCGGAAATAATCAATTACTCCTATTGTTTCCCAAAACCCACATTTCATGGGATACAAAAGAGCACATCATTCAAATTAGAAATAATTTTTTTTCTCCCGACAAAATAAGTATTCAGACAAATGAAATGAAGATTGATCTGCAATTATTCAACAACAAAGTGATTAAGACCTTCAGAAACTCCATGGGTTACCATTATTTCATACCCAACTTGCCCTGTTATCATTCAGTGATGAACCAGTCACATTTAGTATCCGGTGAAATTAATTACCAGGATAAATCTTACTCACTTAAGTCCGATTGGGGATACTGGGAAAAAAATTGGGGCACTTCCTTTCCGGACAATTATTGCTGGATTCATGCTGTTGATCCTAAAAATGAGCATGTAAGCTTGCTGTTTTCTATGGCAGAAATCAAATGGTTGGGCAAGTTATTTAAAAGGCATCTCGGACATATCAGACTGGGAGAAAAGGAAATAGATCTGCGAGAATTAAAAGGATTTACGGTAGAGATTTTACTTCTTACTCAAAACAACCACGTGATCAGAATCTCAAGTTCTACAATTCGCATAGATATTTCAATAACAATACAATATAAAGCCATACTTAAAGGTCCGGTTGACGGAAATCTTTCCAGAGATATCGTACATCATACAGACGCGACCATGGATGTATTTATAAATGAGCATGAAATAACCAGCATGTATCAAATGATCGGTAATTATGAGAACATTAATTCAAAAGCACAAGCAGCAGGAGCAAGCTTTTGAGGGTGCTGAATATTTAACAACTACTGAATGTAAATTAATATTTAACACCACTAGCGTTTTGATGTTGTAAATATAAGTTCTTTGAAAGTATTGTCTGTATTGGGTTTCAGCGGATCTTTGGCCCTAACACGATTTGAAAAGTTTCAGATTTTGGCTTAATATAACGCCTTGATAGTCAATTTATATGAATCAAGGCACTTATTTGTTCTCTCAGCTTATTGCTATCATTTCTCCAACCAGTTTTAAAACCTGTGTTAAAAGGTATAATGGGGATTATAAAACCAAGTATTTTAACTGCTGGCGTCAATATCTCTGTATGGTTTTTGGTCAACTCACTCATCGAGAGAGTTTATCAGATACTATTCTCTGTTTAAAAGCCAATTCCAAATAAATTATACCATTTTGGCATTGGAGAAGCAATTGCTAAAAGCACATTATCAACTGCAAATGAAAAACGAGATTGGAGAATATTTGCCGACTTTGCATGGATTCTTATTAATGAGGCCAAACAATTATACGCTGGCGAAAAAGATCTTGAACTTTCGATTGACAATCCTGTTTTTGCAATTGATGCATCAACCATTGATATGTGTCTTTCACTTTTCCAGTGGGCTAATTTTAGATCAACAAAAGCCGGTATAAAGCTTCACGTACAACTTGATCTGAGATCCGCTATACCGGAATTTATTCATATAACATCGGCTGCAATACATGAGGTAAATATTCTTGACACTATTTCTTATCAGATTGACAGCTTTTACATACTGGATAGGGGTTACATCGATTTTAAGCGACTTTATCGAATCCATTATTCAAAGGCATTTTTTGTAGTCAGAGCAAAAGATAACCTACACTTTAAATGTGTCAAGTCTAATCAACAGAATAAGTCTCTTGGGATTCTTGCGGATCAATTAATATTAGTTCAAGGATTTTATGCCTCTCAAGATTATCCAGAGAAAATAAGGAGAATAAAGTTCTATGACGAGGAACAAAATCGAGTACTTGTATTTCTAACCAATAACCTAGAATTAGAAGCTACGGAAATAGCCAAACTGTATAAACACAGATGGAAGATTGAATTATTTTTTAAGTGGATAAAGCAAAATTTAAAAATTAAAACATTCTGAGGAACAAGTGAAAATGCAGTCAGGGTTCAAATATGGATAGCAATATCTGTTTATATAATTGTAGCAATAGCAAAAAAGAGATTTAGCATTAAACAATCTCTATATGAAATACTTCAGGTTGTCAGTATATCTATTTTTGAAAAGGTGCCGATTAAGGAACTCTTCTCACACCCAATACAACAAAATTTCAAAGAGCAAAATCGTAACCAATTGAATATCTTCGAGTAATATCAAAACGCTAGTGATATAAAATATTTGATAAACCAATTTCTAGCCGTTCAAAGCTAAAAAGGCAAAAAAGGGTCTGCCTCAATACATTGAGACAGCCCTTCAAAGCAAAAGATGCTTTTCATTTTTACTTATTCATTCTCACCCATGCCTCATATGCCCTTTGAACTTGTTTACAGTTACCTTTAGCTGAAAAATGACTGTTCCCTGCTCTGTCATGAATTTCACAATGTGCCAACTTTACTACTTTATTGATATCAATCTTACTAGAAGAATTGTTTTTTGCTTCAGATACAGTTGGTGTCATAAAATAACTTGCAAACAATATAGCCGGTAAAATTATCTTTTTCATACAATTGTGTTTTTTATTGACCTCTCTTTCGCTGTGGTGTAGATTGTTTATTAATTCAGCGTCACGCAGAATTCCCGCTACCGTGAACTCGGTTTTTCCAGTTTCGCTTTTGGCCGGACTGTCTATTGTTAAACCCCGGGTTGTGTCGTTCTCTACCAACGTCCCTTTTTTTTCTGCGGCCGCAGACTTATGGCCAATTAAGGAGTAAAGCCCTG
>JBJTTC010000094.1:0-2775 GCA_046079965.1 Sediminibacterium sp.
ACTCGCTAAACTACCAGGTAATTCAAAATTGCCAAAGTATCCTTCATCTTTCAGGACAAATCGAGCAACATCATAATCATGAGCTATACATGGCAAGCCATAAGACATCGCTTCAACGAAGACACGCCCAAATCCTTCTTTAAGCGATGTTAATACAAATATATCCGCTACTTGATAGTACTTAGTAACTTCTGACATTGGCACAGTTTTTATTAGAAAATTTTCTTTGCCAAGTAATTGCTTGCCCATGTTTACAATCTCAGGTGACTCAGTAGTTTGATGCCCTAGCATGATTAAAAAAGGTCGAGGTTCAGAAAGTTGAGCTACTTCACTAATGAGGTAATCTATCCGTTTTACAGTTTTGTCGATGGCAGCTACAGAGAGAATGATCGGGCGATCACTTGGCAACTCCAAAGCATGACCGAGAGAAAACCGTTCTTCTTGAGATAGTATTTTTAACTGATCGATTATTTCAATGCCCTGAGGAATGAGAAAATGTTTACTAGGCGATTCGCCAGCATCTAAAGCCATCTGGTAATGTACTGGAGTCGAATGTTGAACAAAGTCTGTACGGCTAAACGGGGGTCCGTATGATGCGCCATTGCAAAAAATCAATTTGTAGGGCAGACCAGTCATCCGTCGACAATGCCAGAGTGTCGTTCCCACACTAAAATCACTGAAGAAGATCACATGAGGACGCTTCAAATAGATATAGGTTAAAAGGCTCAAGGCAAAGGTAAACTGCTCTATAAAATAAGAGTCTTTTTCCAAAATCTTACCAAGTTTTTTCGCTAACCATGACGCACGGGGCAGATTAGGCAGCACAAATTCTTTATTCTGAGATTTTCCTCCCCCTTTGAATAAAAACACTTCGATTGAAGTATGAGTTTCTCTTTCTAAAGCTTCAAAACATTCTTGGGTAAAAGACTCGTAGCCTCTCTGTACATTACCCAGCCCAGAACAAACTAAGAAGACTGTAACCATAAATTTTATAATCCTACCACAAAAAGTTTGTGTTTCATCTATTACTAGTTCATTGTGTATCTTTCGTAAAGCTATCACAAGATATTTTTTAGATGAAAAAACTAAATCTATGTTCAACACGCCCTAAACTGAAACAAATTAAAAATAAACGAGCCATTTGATATCGAAGACCAATAATAAGCAATTTCGCAATGTGCAGTAACAGTTATTTCATTAACTATACTTGGTAAGGACATAAAGTTAACTGGTGAAGATAGGCAAAAGGCAAGAGGAGAATATAAAAACCTCAAGTTATCGCCTTTTAAAGTATAACAAACATAAGAATATAACTGATTATCTTTATAGTTACCAAGTAAAATACTTGTAGCTTTGTAACTAATACTCAATAATTCACGTGCAAACACTCAATCAATAGGTCTTGTACCATTCACGGATATTATGATAAATATCTTCATCATCTCGATGAAGGCATAAAACATCATAATTACAAATACTTATATGACAATTATTTTGGCAAACTTTAAATAAATAGCGATTCAGATCGATTAAAGTATCAAGAGATGTAGTGGACACTAAGTGAAATCCTGGGTCATCCCACACAATAAAATAAGAATACCCAATCTGCATCAAAGAACGATATAGCTCGTTTGAACATTCAAGGTCTTGATTATTCATTATCTGATTTTCAAAAAAAATCGCTGGTTTCCGTGAAGCCAACCATTCAAGACTATCTGAAAGAATTTTAAAGTCGTAGCCATCTGTATCAGTTTTAATAAAACATGTATTGATATCAGCTATATCAACAAGACGCTCAGTCTTTGTTTGAATTTTACCATCAGAGTCTTCCTTAAAAGAAGCGGTACCTCCCCAGTGTGAAAAGGAGCCAATAACATTTGTCCCGTCTGACATCAAAACTTTTTTTGTAATTATTTCATTCGGTATCTGAGCAGTATTTCGGACTAGAATATCAAAGAAGTAGTCACTGCCCTCGATAAGTATTAGCTTGTTTGGAGAGTACGTCGCTATAATCGCTGCTGTGTCTCCAACATTTGCTCCAATATCGATAATTGTTCCATTCGGATACTTCGTAGAAATATATTTAGTAGAGATTCCTAAGCATAAATCTCTATATGGCTGTGACTTAGATAAACTCACAAGTAAGTGAGTCTCAGGAACTTCTATCTCATAGTTACCACATTTAACGCTAGTAAAATTTTGATTGAAATAAAGCTTTTCTGAGTATTGCTTTCGACGTTCACGAAAAAAGTTGTATATTGGTTTTGGCAGTAGTGATTTAATTACAGTTTTCACAAAAGAAGTGGAGGTGGTTATCATAAATTTAAAAGCCTGCTCAGAAACAGTTTGTTTAAGAAGTTTATTTATCTTTCTTCGTCTCGCAACTGTAGTTGTGATTCTACAATTTTTATTTGCTTAATGAAGTCATATAGTTTAGACCTTACTTTACCAGTCTCAAAATTTTCCAGGAGAACTTTAAAGGCATTTTGAATGATTGTATATGATTTAGATGGATCTTCAATTTGTTTTAACAGAATTTTTTTGATCACCGGAACTTGGTTTGATTCACTAACTATGCCGCAGTTCCAGTTTTTAACAAATAGATTACAAGCACCATAGCTGGGACCGCAAGATAAAATTGGTCTGCCAGATGCCATGTAGTCTGTCAGTTTAGTTTGGACAGAAGATCGAGTTACGTGAGCATATTCAGGTAAAAAAGAAGAAACAACTAACAACAAGTCTGCTTGTTGTAAGTATTGATTCAGGTGTTCATAG